>CAMDPJ010000231.1 GCA_945903925.1 Chryseobacterium gleum | reverse complement strand
ATACTTCTATTATTCTTGAACGTAATCTCTTCTTACTACAAATTTTGTGGTGATTGGAAGTTTTTGAGCAGCTAGTCTCATTGCTTCTTTAGCCAATTCCATCGGAACACCTTCAGCTTCGAATAAAATTCTTCCTGGTTTAACTACGGCAACCCATAGTTCAGGAGATCCCTTACCCTTACCCATTCTCACCTCTGCCGGCTTTTTAGTGATGGGCTTATCTGGAAAAATACGAATCCACAATTGACCTTCTCTCTTCATGTGACGAGTAACGGCAACACGAGCAGCCTCTAATTGACGGCTTGTAATAAAGGTCTCTTCCATCGCTTTCATTCCAAAAGTTCCGAAAGCAAGTTCACTACCTCTCTTGGCATTACCCTTCATCTTGCCTTTCTGCGCCTTTCTGTATTTGGTTCTTTTTGGCTGTAACATTTTATCTCAATTTAAAATCAAACAATTGACTTATTTCTCTGTTCTTCTGTTTTTGGTTTTGAATTTACCTTTTGGTTTCACCCCGCCACCAACGTTAGGTGAAAGATCTGGTTTACCGTAAATCTCACCCTTACAAATCCATACTTTAACTCCGATTCTACCATAAGTAGTGTGTGCTTCGCTATGAGCGTAATCGATGTCCGCACGGAAAGTATGTAATGGAGTTCTTCCTTCTTTTTTACCTTCATTTCGCGCCATCTCAGCTCCGTTCAAACGACCAGAAACCAAAATCTTAATTCCTTCTGCACCCATTCTCATTGTAGAAGCAATTGCCATCTTCATAGCTCTTCTGAACGAAATTCTTCCTTCAATCTGACGAGCGATGCTATCACCTACCAATTTAGCATCCAACTCAGGTCTTTTAATTTCAAAAATATTAATTTGAATATCCTTGCTTGTTACCTTTTTCAACTCCTCTTTCAACTTATCAACTTCTTGGCCGCCTTTACCAATAATGATACCCGGACGAGCAGTATGAATAGTTATACTAACCAGCTTAAGTGTTCTCTCGATAACAATTTTAGAAACAGATGCTTTCGCTAAACGTGCTCTAATGTAGTTTCTGATTTTGTGATCTTCAGCTAATTTATCTGAATAATCATTTCCACCGTACCAATTAGAATCCCATCCTCTGATAATTCCTAATCTGTTCCCTATAGGGTTTGCCTTATTTCCCATGATCAATATTAATTTGCAATTTTATCAATAAATAAAGTAACGTGATTCGATCTCTTTCTCACTCTGTGAGCTCTACCTTGCGGTGCAGGTTGAACTCTCTTCAACATTCTTCCTGAATCAACAGCGATAGTTGAGATTTTCAATTCGCCCTCGTTCACTGCTGAACCAGTTTTAGCTTCGTAATTGTGCATTGCAGATTGCAATAACAACTCTAATCTTGTAGCAGCTTCCTTTTGAGAGAATTGAAGAATACCCAATGCTTTGTGTACTTCTATTCCTCTAATTAAATCAGCAACCAATCTCATTTTTCTAGGAGAAGTTGGACAGTTGTTCAACTTCGCAAAATATTGCGTTTTGTTTGCTTCTTTTCTAGCGTCAGCCGTTTCTCTTTTTCTTTTGCCCATGACTTACTTATCTTTCAGTTCTTATTATTTTTTGTTACCACCGTGGCCTCTGAAATTTCTGGTTGGAGCAAACTCACCGAATTTGTGTCCCACCATGTTCTCAGTTACATAAACTGGAATAAATTTATTCCCATTGTGCACCGCCACTGTTAAACCAATAGCGTCCGGAGTAATCATAGAAGCTCTTGACCAAGTTTTGATAACAGCTTTACCGTTTCCTTTCTCCGTAGCAGCACCAATTCGTTTGTTTAATTTATTCTCTACGAAAGGTGGTTTTTTTAATGATCTTGCCATATTACCTAATTATTTCTTTCTTCTTTCAATGATGTACTTATTCGTTGCCTTCTTCTTAGAGCGAGTTTTGTATCCTTTCGCTGGCAATCCTTTTCTTGATCTTGGATGACCTCCAGAAGATCTTCCTTCACCACCACCCATAGGGTGATCTACCGGGTTCATCGCAACACCTCTAGTTCTTGGTTTGATACCCAACCATCTTGATCTACCAGCCTTACCTGACACAACCAATGAATGATCTGAGTTAGAAGTTGCTCCGATGGTAGCCATACAAGTAACTAATATTTTACGAGTCTCACCAGAAGGCATTTTCAATACTGCAAACTTATCATCTCTACCTAAAAGTTGAGCGTAAGAACCAGCGCCTCTTGCAAATTTACCACCTTGTCCAGGATTCAATTCAATATTGTGAATCACAGTACCTAGAGGAACTTCTGATAGCAACAATGTGTTACCAACTTCAGGAGCTGAACCTTTACCAGAAACTACAGTTTGTCCAACTTGTAATCCGTCTGGAGCGATAATATATCTTTTTTCGCCATCAACATAATTTAACAAGGCAATACGAGCTGTTCTATTTGGATCGTACTCAATGCTTACCACTTTAGCTGAGATTCCAAACTTCTCTCTTTTGAAATCGATGATTCTGTATTTTTGTTTGTGACCACCACCAGTATATCTCATGGTAAGTCTACCGTTACTATTTCTTCCGCCTGAACTGCTTTTCTTAGCGATAAGACTCTTTTCAGGTGTAGACTGTGTAATTTCCTCAAAAGTAGGAACTACGCGGTGACGCTGAGTTGGAGTAATCGGTCTTAATTTCTTTAATCCCATAACCTATTAAATGTTGCTGTATAAATCAATAATTTGTCCTTCAGCCAAAGTAACGATTGCTCTCTTTTGAATAGGAGACGAACCAGTCATCATCCCTTTCTTAGTATACTTTTGCTTCACTTTTCTTGGAGTTCTCAAAGTGTTTATTGCAAGCACTTTTACTCCATACATTTTTTCAATGTCTTTTTTAATCTCCACTTTGTTGGCTTTGTCATCAACCACAAATCCGTATCGGTTGAGCTTCTCTTGAAGAGAAGACATCTTTTCTGTAATAACCGGTTTCTTAATCGAACTCATTTCTCTTAGCTTAATGTATTTTCTAATTCCTTAACAGAGCTTTCTACAAAAACAACTTTATTGGTATTCAATAAATCGTAGGTATTTAACTCATTTACAGTCAGAACCTTTACCCCCTCTAAATTTCGGGAGGACAAATATATGTTTTTATTCTGTTCTGTTAACACTAATAACACTTTTTCGTCTCTTAATTCTAAACTATCCACTAATGCTAAAAACGATTTAGTCTTAGGAGCTTCGAAATTAAAATCTTCTACTACAGTGATATTCTGGCTTTTAGCCTGAGAAGAAAGGGCTGATTTTCTTGCCAATTCTTTCAATTTTTTATTCAATTTAAAACCATATAAGTGAGGACGTGGACCAAAAACTCTACCTCCACCTTTATATAATGGGTTTCTTAATGAACCTGCTCTTGCGCCACCGCCACCTTTTTGCTTTCTCAATTTACGAGTACTCCCTCTAACTTCGCCTCTTTCTTTAGCTTTGTGGGTACCTTGTCTTTGATTGGCAAGATGTTGTTTAACGTCAAGATAAACAGCGTGCTCATTTGGTTCGATACCAAATACTGCATCAGACAACTGAACTTTTCTGCCAGTAGCTTTACCTTGTGTATTTAAAACTGATAATTCCATGTTATTTCTCAATTATTACGTACGACCCTTTTGCACCTGGAACAGATCCTGAAAGCACCAATACATTTTTTTCTTTTAAAACTTTAACCACTATAAGATTGTCAACAGTAACTTTATCGCCACCCATTCTGCCACCCATTCTCATACCTTTAAAT
>CAMDPJ010000230.1 GCA_945903925.1 Chryseobacterium gleum | reverse complement strand
GCGCGCAAGAACTTTTGGTGGGTAAAACGATTGTTGCTTTTGCCGACACTTTGTTCAAAGCAAACTTCACTTTAGATGACGCTGCTGATGGCATTATTTGGGTGCACAAAGTTGAAGATCCGCGCGCATACGGTGTAGTTAAAATTGATGCTAATAACCATATCACCGACTTCGTTGAAAAACCAGACACTTTTGTGAGCGACCTGGCTATCATTGGTATTTACTATGTGAAAGATGGTGAAATGCTTAGAAAAGAAATGCAATACTTAATCGATAACGATTTAAAAGACAAAGGAGAATTTCAATTGACCAACGCCCTTGAAACAATGAAACAAAAAGGCGTGAAATTCACTCCAGGTGCTGTTGATGAGTGGTTGGATTGCGGTAACAAAAATGCCACAGTAAATGCCAACCAACGCGTATTGGAATTCAAAAAAGGAGATGCTTCTTTGAAAGGTTCATTCAAAATTGTAAACTCAGTAATCATCGAGCCATGTTACATTGGCAATGGCGTAGAGCTGGTAAATTCAGTGGTGGGTCCGCATGTATCCATCGGAGACAATACCAAAATCACTTCTACCATTATCAGCAACAGCATCGTACAAAAGAATACCAAAATTTCTAATTCAAACATTAAAAATTCTATGGTAGGTAACTATGCTGAAATTACAGGAGCAGCTCGTGAATTGAGCGTGGGCGACTATAACACAGAAAATTAATATAAATGCAATGGCGTTTAGCGATAGCTTTAGTACTGCTTGTTTTTGCTTCATGTAAAAACAAGCAGTTGCTTAGCGCCAGTGATGGAAATAAGCTCTCTCCCGACGACGATTTCAAATTCAACTACCACTTCGTAGAAGCCAAAAGGTGTCAGATTTTACACCAAAACGACAAAGCAAAAGCGAATTTTGAAAGTGCTTTAAAAATCGACAATGCTTGCGCTACCTGTTACTACGAAATGGCCATCATGGCCGACCAAGCCAACAGCACATCTGATGCTCTTCGTTTGCTTAAAAAAGCACTAAAATACGATGGCGAAAACAAATGGATTTTACATTTCTATGCCGAATTAACCCGCGAACAAAAAATGTACGCCGAAAGCATTTGGGCTTACGAAAAAATGGTGAAGCTAGAACCTACCGAACTACAAAATTACTACGATTTAGCACAAACACACATTGAAAACAGAAACTACGAAAAATCAATAGATGTCTATAATGCCGCCGAACAAAAATCGGGCACAAAAGCAGAAACCTCTACACAAAAACATTCACTTTACGCGCGCTTAAACAAGCAAACAGAAGCTATTGATGAGTTACAAAAACTCATTGCTACTTTTCCTAAAGAAACAAAATATTTAATTCTACTGGCCGATTACTACCATTATCTTAAACGCGATGAAGAAGCTGTGAAGATTTATGAAGAGGCGGTAAATGTAAACGGTTGTTTAACCCAAGCCCGCCTCTCTCTCTACGATTTTTACCGAACACAAAACGAAAGAGCTAAAGCTTTCAATCAGCTAGAAAAAGCATTTTTTTGCACTGAAATGAGTGTTGACAGCAAAGTAGAAATTCTATTGAAATATTACAGCATTTCTAAAAACGATACCGCACTCAACAAAGAAATTTATCATTTGCTATATGTGGTAAATCAAACGCATCCTAACGAAGCCGCAGCCATTACACTTTTGGGAGATTACTACTACCGCGATAACGCTTTCGAGAAGGCACGTAACGAATACAGAAAGGCCTTAAATTTACAAGGCGATAAGTATTTAATTTGGCGCCAAATCTTAGAGGTAAATGCGCAAATGAAAGACTATCAAAACATGTTTGATGAGGCCAACAAAGCGCTAGAATTATTTCCTATTCAAGCAGAACTGTATTGGTACAAAGGTGTGGCAGCCATGCAACTAAAAAAGAATGACGATGCTATTGAAGCGCTTGAAAGCGGTGTTGAATTGGTAGAAGGAAACAAAGCGTTAAAAGCCGAATTTTACTCGTACTTGGGCGATTTGCACAACACCAAAAAGCAGTATTCAAAATCTGATGAAAATTATGACAAAGCGATAGAACTCGACCCTAAAAATTTCTATGTGCTCAACAATTATTCTTACTATCTATCATTGCGCAAAGTACAATTGGAAAAAGCAGCAGACATGTCGAAACTATCCAACGAATTGTCGCCCGAAAACGCGTCGTTTGAGGATACTTATGGCTGGATCTTGTGCGAACAAAAAAAATACAGCGAAGCTTTACAATGGCTGCACAAAGCCGAACAACACGGCGGAGAAAACAACGGCACTATTTTAGAACACATTGGAGATGCCTACTTTCGCAATGGAAATGCAGAAAACGCCATGAAATATTGGAAAAAAGCCAAAGCATCGGGCAACGAAACAAGCGACACTTTAGATTTGAAAATACAACGTAAAAAAATTATTGATTAATGCGATATCTGCTCTATATACTCACCTTTCTGATCTTCACTGCGTTTGCCTGCACGGCATCAAAAAAGAAAGCAAAAACGCAAGAGTCTTACATCGAAAATAACGTATCTATAAAAGCCAAACATTTCAATCCTCAATTCAATTGGTTAAAGGGGAAAATGAATATTTCGGGCAGCGATATTCCTGTGGAAGTGAGCGCGCATCTTCGCATGAAAAAAGACAGTATCATTTGGATTTCGGCTTCTGTTGGTGGTTTTCCAGTGGCTAAATTGGTCTTCACAAAAGACACACTCATTATTCTAGACAATTTTAAAAACCGCTATTTCGCAGGCAACTACAAAAAAATTAACGATTCATTGCAAACAAACATCAGTTTTGAAATGCTGCAAGCTGTTTTATTGGGTGAATTTTATCCTTTGTTTCACGATTCTACTTACACCTCTTACCAAGAAAATTTAAGTGTTTTGTACTGCACACCAAAAAGAGAACAAACCGAATTGACTATTCAAAACAAAGGATTTTCTTCATCTTCAAAACCCTTTCATGCTATTTGGCTAAACGAAGACAGCTCTCGTGTTCAGAGAGTTTACTATCAAGAACCCATTAAAAAAGTAATCTTAGATATCGTGTACTTGAGCAGGCACGATGACGATAAAAAATTACCTAAAAAAACAGAGGTGAGAATGAAAGGCAAAGACGAAAAAGAAAGCAATATTCGCTTAGAATTAAACAAAATGGATATTCAAAAAGATGCTTTAGACACTGAAATAAAAATTCCTCAAGGATATGTTAAAATGCAATAAAATATTCTTTGTCTTTTTACTTTTTTCTTTTTCGCTAGTCTATGCGCAAAAAGACAGTCAGAGCGAACTTGCTAAAAAGAAAAACAAAAAAGAAAAAGAAATGCAAGATTTAATTGCGTTAGAGAAAGAGACCAAACTCAAAAAAAAATCTACCGAACTCACGCTCTTCATCCTCAATAAAAAAATAAGTGTGCGTGAACAAATGATTAACGCATACAACCACGAAATTAGAAAGGTTGCGAGAAATATTGAAGGGCAGCAAACTGTAGTTAGAAAATTAGAACGCGACTTAAGCAATTTAAAAACGCAATATTCACGCATGTTGCGCTATGCTTATAAAACAAGAAAATCAACCGATAAATTGTTGTTTGTTCTATCGGCAGGCAGTTTTAACAAGGCTTACAAGAGATGGAAATACATTCGCGACCTCAATAAATTTCGCAAAAAACAAGCCGAATTAATTGAAGCTAAACGAGCTGAAATTAAAGGAGAAGTAGCGAAACTCGAAGACATCAAAAATGGAAAACAAACATTATTG
>CAMDPJ010000229.1 GCA_945903925.1 Chryseobacterium gleum | reverse complement strand
AGATCAGGCTACAATTTTTCCTATTGCTGGTACTTTCCGCAGAACGGGCGACGATGAGAAAGATGCAGAATTGGCTCGCCAGCTCATGAACGACCCTAAAGAAAACAGCGAGCATGTGATGCTGGTAGATTTGGCGAGAAACGATTTGAGCAGAAGTTCAGAACAGGTTAAGGTAGAGACTTACAAAGAAATTCAGTTTTACTCTCATGTGATTCATCTGGTATCTAAAGTGAGTGGCAAAATTCAAGAAGGAGTGAACAAATTAAGAATTGTGGGCGATACTTTTCCTGCAGGAACTCTGTCGGGAGCACCTAAACACATGGCCATGAAGCTCATCAATAAATACGAAAAAAATCAGCGTGCTATTTATGGCGGATGTATAGGATATGTGGGCTTCAACGGCGATTTTAATCACGCCATTATCATTCGTTCTTTCTTGAGTAAAAACAATCAATTGTTTTATCAAGCAGGAGCCGGCATCGTTGATTTATCTGTTGATGAAAGTGAAAAACAAGAGGTATATAACAAGTTAGCTGCGCAGCATAGAGCGCTAGAACTAGCAGAAGATTTAATATAATATGAAGATTTTAGTATTCGATAATTACGATTCATTTACCTACAATTTGGTTCATTATGTGAAACAGTTGGGGTATCATGATGTGGATGTTTTTCGCAACGATAAAATTGCGTTGGAAGACATTAAAAAATACGACAAGATTTTGTTGTCTCCTGGTCCGGGCATACCTAGTGAAGCGGGTATATTACATGCTGTCATCAAAGAGTATTCGCCAACGAAATCGATATTGGGTGTGTGTTTAGGGCATCAAGCGATAGGAGAGGTTTTTGGCTGTGATTTAGAAAACATGGAGAAGGTATTGCACGGCATTGCCACTCCTTTAACAGTGGTGAAAGACGATATTATTTACAAGGGTTTACCAGCATCGTTTATGGTGGGGCGTTACCATTCATGGCAGATAAAATCTGATTCTGTTAGTCCAGAAATCATTGTTACAGGAATTGATGATAAAGGAGGGATTCAGTCGATTCGTCATGTAAATTACGATGTGGTGGGCGTTCAATTTCATCCAGAATCGGTGCTGACGGAGAATGGATTAACCATTATGAAAAACTGGTTGGAGAGTTAAAAAAAATAAATAATATTTACACGCAGTACTTCAAACACAGTTCGTCATTGCGAGGTACTCCGAAGCAAACATATGACGGTTGAACTAATTAGAAATGAGGTTGCTTCGGGGTACCTCGCAATGACGAACTACGCAAAAAGAGGAACATGAAAGCATTACTAGAACATATCATAAAAGGCAATAAACTCACTTTCGAGCAAGCAAAAGAAGCGCAGCTTAAAATAGGTAGAGGAGAAGTGAATTCATCTATGATGGCTTCATTCTTAACTGTTTTTATGCACCGTGGAATTGAGCCTCAAGAGTTGGATGGTTTTCGTGCCGCAATGCTAGAATTATGTATTCCTGTTGATTTATCTGATTTTGATACCATCGATATGTGCGGCACAGGTGGAGATGGTAAAAACACTTTTAATGTATCTACTATTTCTTCGTTAGTACTAGCTGCAGCCGGAGTTAAAGTTGCGAAACATGGTAATTACGGTGTTTCATCGGCTGTTGGTTCTTCAAATGTAATTGAATCGTTGGGTTATAAATTCACCAACAATCAAGATCAATTGAAAAAGGAGTTGGATCAGGTGGGAATTACATTTCTTCATGCTCCTTTGTTTCATCCGGCCATGAAGCATGTTAGCGCCATTAGAAAAGAATTGGGCATGAAAACCTACTTCAATCTATTGGGGCCGCTGGTAAATCCATCTCGTCCGAAAAAACAATTAACAGGAGTATATTCCAAAGAAATTTTGCCGCTTTATAAATATGTGCTAGATAGAGCAACTGATAATTACGCTATTGCTTTTTCTTTAGATGTGTATGATGAAATTTCTTTAACCAATGAGTTTTTGGTGATCACTAAAGCTGGCGAAAAAAAATATTCACCCGAAGAATTGGGCTTTGCCAGAACAAAACAAAGCGATATTGATGGCGGAGAAACAGTAGAACAAGCTTCCTTGATTTTAAAAAATATCATCAGTGGCAAAGGAACCAAAGCACAAAACGAAGTGATTACTGCTAATGCAGGTTTGGCTTTGAGTGTGGCGAAAAATGTTTCTTTTGAAGATGGTATTGCTGAGGCTAAAGACGTTTTAGCTGCTGGCAAAGCAAACGACGTATTAAAACGTTTGCTAACATTGAATCAGTCGAAGGACTGACAGGCATTTCAACATTAAACATTGAACAATAAAAAATGACCATTTTAGAACAAATAATCATCAACAAAAAGCAAGAAGTAGAAGCGCTTAAAAAGCAATTCACCATTGCCGATTTCGAAAAGCGTGAGTTCTTTGGAAGAAAGGTTCTGTCTTTTAAAGATTTCTTATTGAGTCGTTCGGGCGTTATCGCCGAATTCAAAAGAAAATCACCATCAAAAGGAATCATCAATGCTACTGCCGATGTGGCCGAAACAACTTTGGCTTACAACAATGCTGGTGCATCTGCGTTGTCGGTGTTAACAGATGAGCAGTTCTTTGGAGGTTCTAACGAGAACTTGCTAAAAGCCAGAAGAGTGAATGAAATTCCGGTTTTGCGCAAAGATTTTATCCTCGATGAGTTCCAAATTGTAGAGGCAAAATCGATAGGTGCCGATATCATCTTGTTAATCGCCTCAAACCTCGAAATTGAACAAAATACAAGATTGGCCAAATTCGCTAAAAGTTTAGGTTTGAACGTGCTTTTGGAAGTTCATAACAAAGAAGAGTTGAAATTTATTAATGAATTTGTTGACGCTGTTGGTGTAAATAACAGAAATCTTAATACATTCACAGTCGACGTAAACACTTCACTTAACCTCGTGAAAGACATACCTAATGACTTTCTCAAGATTAGTGAAAGTGGCATTTACAAAACAGAAACAATAAAAATGCTGAAGTCGGCAGGTTTTCAAGGTTTTCTCATTGGTGAAAATTTTATGAGAGAAGCCAATCCCGGCGAAGCATGTAAAAAGTTTATAGAAGAATTAAAGTAGTTATGGAAGATAGATTTTATATCAAAGTTTGTGGTTTAACTGACCCTCAAAACATTAAAAAGGTTGTTGATTTGGGCGTCGACTTTATCGGCTTGATTTTTTACGATCAATCGAAAAGATACGTAGGTGATTTCGTTGATGCGAATTACATTAAATCCTTAACAGGTAGAGTAAATAAAGTGGGCGTTTATGTGAATGAAGATATTGAAACGGTGCTAGAAGATGTGGAAGATATGGATTTGCAATACGTTCAGTTGCACGGCGAAGAAACTCCTGCCTACTGCGCTAAGGTTAGAAAACATGCTAAAGTGATTAAGGCTTTTGGCATAAATTCTAAATTCGAATTCGATGTTTTGAAGAAATATGAGAAAGATGTAAATTGGTTTTTGTTTGACACAAAAACTGCAGATTACGGGGGTAGCGGACAAAAATTTGATTGGAAGCTACTAAAGAAATACAAGTTGAAAAAGCCTGCTATTATTAGTGGCGGTATCTCTTTAGACGATGCCATTCAAATAAAAAAATTGCCTTACAAATTCATTAAGGCAGTTGACTTAAACAGCAAATTTGAAGAAGAGCCAGGTATTAAAGATGTCGACATGGTTTACACATTTATGGAATATTTAAAAGCATAAGTTTTATGAACGAGCCCGCAGGACATTCGAAGTATAGTGTAAGCGAAAAA
>CAMDPJ010000228.1 GCA_945903925.1 Chryseobacterium gleum | reverse complement strand
CACTTAGGTATGGATGAACTTTTTTTAATTGGCGACAGTCATTCTCCAAATACCTTTGAAAAAAATGCAGCGAAACTTTTTGCCATTGCCATTAATGAATTTCACGACCATTTTGTAAAAGAAAAAAAACTAGAAATGTTTATGTGGGGCGACCGATTGATTGATGCAGCCACCATGAATTATGGCATTTGGGAAGCATCGGCTGAAGGCACCGCAGAAGCACTCAACATGATTCCTAAAGACATCATCATTTGCGATTGGCATTACAACAGCAGAACTAGCTACCCTTCTATCGACCTATTTATAGAGAAAGGATTTAGGGTTTTGCCTTCTTCGTGGAAAGATGCTACAGCTGCCAAAGACTTTATTAAATACAGCTATGCTTTGCAAAACCCTTTAATGATAGGACATTGCTTTACTACTTGGGGATCGGCCAACAAAGATAATTTACCCGAATTTGAAGCTATGGTAGAAGGGTTGAAAGCGATCAAAGAAGAAAAATTTTATGATGTGAAAGTTCAATACCTTACTGCCACTCAGCCATCGCAAATCGTATTGAAATTGAGCACTTCAAAACCCGAACTTTCTATATTTTACAACACCGATGGCAGCACGCCAACGCTGCTATCAAAAAAATACAAAGAGCCTATAATCATCAGCAATTCTTGCACCTTTAAAGCTTTGGCTTTTAGCGCCAAAAGCTCTGCTGGAGATGTTTTAGAAGAAGAATACACCTTACACAAAGGCGTTGGTTTGGCTATCAAATTAGAGAATGAGCCCAGCAATAAGTATCAGTCCAACAACGGGAAAGCAGCATTATTAAATGGCATTAGCGGTTCGGCGGCTTTTGCCGATGGCGAATGGGTAGCCTGGGAAGGACAAGATATGATAGCCACTATCTCCTTAGGAAAAGATAGTGTTATGAAAGTTAGCATGAATTTTCACAACCAAGTAAGTGCATGGATTCACCATCCTCAACAGTTTGAAATTTATACTTCTGAAAACGGTGTGAATTTCACCAAAATCGCAGAAAAAAACATTCAAAAATCGGCCAAACAAACGGTAGGTGTTAGCTTAACTTTCGCCAAAATAAAAGGCAAGTACCTTAAAGTGGTAGCGCATCACCTGCATATTCCACAAGGTTTTAATGGTGAAGGGCAGCCAGCATGGATTTTCATTGATGAAATAGTGATAGAATAAGCCATACACATCATGCTTTTGCTTCAGGGGGAGAGAATTGGCTTATTGGGCCTCATTTTTGGTTTCAATTTGCTACATTTGCCACTTCCGCAAAAAGCTCTTGCATGAATTTATATAGTAAATACGTAAAATACGCTTCTCAAAAGCCATGGCTACTGGTAGTTCTTATCGCTATTACATTACTTGCAGGTTTACCAGCACTTAAAATTGAAGTAGCCAACAACCCCGAAGACTGGTACCCTGGCTCATCACATCAGTTAGAAGACAAAAAAGAATTCGCACGATGCTTTGGCAACGACGAGCCTATGATGCTCTTTCTTACCTTTCCCGATACTTGTACCAACGATTATAGATTAGACCAAATTTATCAAATCAGCGAAAATCTAAAACTCGTTTATGGCATTGAAAACTGTTTCTCCCGCCTCAATTTAGAATCGGCCAGAGGAGCAGTAAACGATAAATATTTAGACAGAATCAATTCTTCGTATTTTAAAACTAAAAACCCAAATGGTGATATTCTATTTTTAAAAGTAAGAAAACACCGTCGTCCCGATGTAAATCGTCCCCTGTTATTAGATACTTTAGAAAGCAAAGTATTCGCGAAAATTCCCACCAACATCAAAAAAGATTTAACGGGTCCGGGAGTAATTTTTACCGAAATAAACGAAATGAGTACTCGTGACACCAAATGGTTATTTTTAGCTTCTTACGCTCTTATTTTTCTTTTACTATGGTGGAGATTGCGCAAAGTAAAATACTTGTGGATTTGTTCATTATTGGTGATACTAGCCATTTGGCCTTCGTTGGCTTTGTTTGGTTATTTAAATATTCCCATCAATTTGGTAACGCTTATTGTTCCTTTGTTGTTCGTTATTAATTACTTCTCTTTTGCCGTGCATTTAGCAGCCAAACACACCACTGAACTCACTCCCTACCTTCGAAAAAAAATACCGCCCATCACTACCTCGGCAATAACCAACATCATTGGTTTTGGTTCATTAATGATAAGCGATATTCACGTAGTATTTCAATTTGGCTTACTTACCTCGCTTGGTATTTTAGTAGGTTTATTGGTTTTGTTTTTAATTGGAACACCACTAGTGGTTAGATGGATCGACACCAATAAAAATTTAGAAAAAATAGACTGGATGAACCGTTTGCTTGATGGTTATTACAAACGCCTTTCTAAACCTTGGGCAATTGTATTAACCATTGTGCTGGTGTTGTGGATGGCTGCTGGTATTTTTGTAATACCTATCGACTTATTTGGTAAAGAAAATAAGATTTTGGTAGACACCAATACCATTGGTTTTATCAAACCAGAAAACCCCGTGCGCCAATCTAAAGAATACATTGAGGAAAATTACGGGTCGGTGAATGTTGTAGAAATCATGGTGCATAAAGCTGATAAAACACCTATCAGCAATGAAGATATGGCGAAAGTAGCCAATGTTAGAAAAGAACTGCAGAAGCTACCACTCATCTCTAGCGTAATCACACACGACGTTTGGAAACCCTTTATCAATGAATTGAGAATTGGGAGTCCGGAAGCCGCTGACAAGCTCTCTCAAGGTTATTTAGCCAAAGATAGAAGTCATGCTAGAATCACCATTAGAATTCCATCGGGCACAGCCAAAGAAATGGAAAAATCGTTGATTATAGTGCAAAGTGTAATCGACAAAACTCTTGGTACCGGACCACTGTACGCTCGCCAATTGGGCTTCATTCCGGGCTTTATCGAACAAACAAATATCGTAGTAGACGAAATGCTTGAAAGCTTATTGGTAGCCGTAGTACTAATTATGCTGGTAATGTCGCTCTTCGTAAGAAATTTCAAAATCGGAGCCATCGCTACTCTTGTCTCTCTTTTCCCATTATGTGCTGTAGCCTTAATGATGAAATGGTTGGAAATTCCTTTCGATGTAGCTACCTCGGTTATTTTCTGCGTGGTAGTGGGTATGATAGCCGATGATGCTCTCCACATCATTTGGGCATTTAAGAGCAACTTATATTTAAGAAGCTCTTATTCTACCAATGTGTTGTTTGCAGATTCTGTAAGAAATATCGTTCATCCATGCACTGCAACAAGTATCATGTTTGCAATAGGTTTCTCGGTATTAATGGGCAGCGAAATATCGTTAATTGTAGATTTAGGAATACTAAGTGCATCGGCCATTGTATTTTCATGGTTTGCCCATTTCTTCTTCTTACCTGCGGTATTGAGCTTGTTTTACCCCGATAAGAAGAAATAATTTGCAAAAATATTTCATATTGTTTGGAGAAAATAAAATATGGACTATCTTTGCAACCCGTTCACAAGAAAATATTGGGAGCTTAGCTCAGCTGGTTTAGAGCATCTGCCTTACAAGCAGAGGGTCACAGGTTCGAATCCTGTAGCTCCCACCAACAGGAATAGGCCTTTCGAAAGAAAGGCCTTTTTTGTTTTTATCAATTTGCAATGAATTTGCAATGTTTTTTTTCGCTTTTTTTGAAAACAGCCCAAAATAATTTGCAATTTTCTTGCTGTATGTCTTCAAACTAAAGTGAACTAACTCTAAAGGAGTGTTTTTCATTAAATCGAAGTTAAATTATTTTTTCTAGCGTTGATAAAATTCAGTCGTTTTAAATTT
>CAMDPJ010000227.1 GCA_945903925.1 Chryseobacterium gleum | reverse complement strand
GGCTCTTCAACTTTAACAACTGGTTCAGGGGCTTTTGGCGCCACCACTTCATTTACCTTTGGTGCGGGAGCGGTTGCAGGCGCTTCTTTTTCCAAAGCAATTTTTCCTACTACTTTAACCTCAAAAGTTTCTTTAGGGCGTTCGGCCTTAAAGATTTGCTCTTCTTTAACCTCTACAAAAACAGAAACTTCTTTAGGAGCCAAAGTGATGGTTTCCTTTTTTTCTTTTCCTACTACTACTTTTTCAGAACGCTCTTTTAGCGTCTTATCCGATTGGAATTCGTCTACCAATAATTTGTATTGCTTCGCATCGATTTTAGAATTGGGATTTGAATCGATGGTGAATCCCTTGACAGAGAGAAACTCAATAATGGTGTGTAGCCCAAGGTTAAATTCCCGCGCTACTTTACTCAATCGTTTTGGCTGTGCCGAATCGCTCATGTTATGATATAATATTTATAATCTAGAGTCTAATGTACAAAGAGGAATCTTGTACTTTCCTCTTTGTATATTAAACTAATGTTAATCTTCAAACTCTGCTTTCAAGATATTTCTAACCTCGTTAACAGTTTCCTCTTCCAAATCGGTTCTTTTTACTAAATCTTCTACAGATAAATCAAGCACGCTTCTAGCGGTATCGCAGCCGATACCTTTCAATTCGGCCAATACCCATGGTTCGATTTCATCTTTAAACTCATCTAATCTTACATCTTCAATATCTTGGTCAGTATCTCTATAAACGTCGATTTCGTAGCCTACTAATTTACCAGCCAATTTAATGTTGAAACCACCTTTACCAATAGCTAAAGAAACCTGATCGGGTTTTAAGTAAACCTCAGCGCGTTTGTCTTCATTACGAATATTGATAGAAGTAATTTTTGCAGGAGACAGAGCTCTTTGAATAAATACAGCATCGTTGTCGGAGAAATTAATAACGTCGATATTTTCGTTACCCAATTCACGAACGATACCATGAATTCTAGAACCTTTCATGCCCACGCAAGCACCAACTGGGTCAATTCTATCGTCGTAAGATTCAACAGCTACTTTAGCTCTTTCACCTGGAACACGAACAATACGTTTGATGGTAATTAAACCATCGTAAATCTCAGGAACCTCTTGTTCAAACAATCTCTCTAAGAAAACGCTAGATGTTCTAGACAAGATGATAACAGGGTTGTTGTTTTTCATATCCACTTTCAAAACCACGGCACGAACAGTGTCGCCTTTTTTGAAATAATCTGTTGGAATTTGCTCAGATTTAGGTAAAATCAATTCATTCTCTTCGTCGTCCAAAATAAGAATTTCACGTTTCCAAACTTGGTAAACCTCACCAGCAACGATAGTACCTACTTTATCTCTGTATTTTTTATATAAATCATCTTTTTCAAGATCTAGAACTCTTGAAATTAAGTTTTGACGAACCGCCAAAACCGCACGACGACCGAAATCTTCTAATTTTACTTCTTCAGAAACCTCTTCACCCACTTCAAAATCGGGCTCAATTAAAACCGCTTTTGAATAAGCGATTTCGCGGTTATCATCTTCTACCTCTCCTTCTTCAACGATAACGCGGTTTCTCCAAACCTCTAAGTCACCTTTGTCGATATTCACAATGATATCGTAATTTTCATCAGAGCCATACTTTTTTTGTAGCATGTTTCTAAATACATCCTCAAGGATGCTCATCATCGTTTCACGATCGATGTTTTTAAATTCTTTAAACTCCTGAAACGAGTCTATCAAACCAATTTGCTGTTCCATAATCAACACAATTTAAAAAGTAATAACTACTTTACATTCATTTATTTTTTGCGAAAGCTCAGTGCTTTCAAACTTGAATACATGCTGAGTAACCACCAGTTCCTTCTTCTTTTTCCCTTCCAACTTCATCTTTTCACTGGTTTCTACTACAATACCATCTTCATCAGCCGACAATAAAATACCTTGTATCATTTTGCCATTGCCTGCCTTCACTTCTACTTCTTTACCTAAATATTTAAGGTACTGTTGTAGCACTTTAAATGGTAAATCGAGTCCTGGCGAAGAAACTGTTAATTCAAAATCTTCTTTTTCACGATCGAAAGAACTTTCAATATGGCGACTTATACTTACCACATCTTTGATAGGCATTCCTTCAGGAGCATCTACCATAACATTAATCTTATTGCCTCCTGCTACTTTAGCTTCCACAAGAAACTGTGATGTTCCTTCTATTTTCTCTAGCACCAATTGGCGAATCTGCGTTTCTGTTATCATAGTTTTCCTGAATGAAGCAGGGGACTTTTCGGGTCCCCTGCGTATCAAAATCCATATGTTGGAGTGCAAATGTAGTAAAATAATTTGAATCGCAAAATAGAAAAATGCCCAACGAAAAGGGTTTCGCTGAGCACTAGGGAGTTCGACATTAACGGGGTATTACGAAGAATATTTATGAATAGGTGCTTCATATTTAACACGCAAGATTATTTGCTGGGTTGCCTGTACCTATTTTGAAAAAGAGAGTGTTCCTCACTGGATAATGGCACTAAGATATATTTAGCCGGAATAACTTGCGCCTTTTTAATCCATCTATATTTCGAATATTGCGAGCTATCTAAACTTAAACTAATTGTTCCATAGCGATACATATATCCTTGCAATGCCCAATTAGAAAAATCATTTTCACCCACACATATAACACTGTGCGGAGGTAAAAATTTCACTATTTCTTTTACATCATGTATGGTGTTTTCATCGCGAGAATATTCTCCTTTTTGAGCATAGGCAGTGAGCGCAGCAATCACAAAAAACAAAGTGCTGGTGTAGAAAAGCATTTTGCTAATGGCATTTATTTTCTCTACCAAAGGAATTAAGTAAGTTGCAATTAACACTGTAAATGCCAGAGCAAAAAAGGGCAATGCACAAAGCAAATAATGCGCATTTTGCTTTAAACTTAGCATGATGGGAAGTACTCCGCACAAACCCAAAGTCAATAAAATATAAAACCATTTTACATCAACAGCAGCTGCTTTTTGTTTTCTACCCAAAAGAAAAATCAACAGCAAAAGAACAAATGAAATCAACAATTCAGTGAAGAGCTTACCTACAATAAAAAAACGCGAATCAACCGTAACAATATCCTGCAAACTTTTTTTCACCTGAATATCAAAATACGCTTTCAAACTAGGCAAGCTGTCTTCTTGAAAAACAAAAAGCAAAACAAAAAACAACACTAAAAAACCAAGCAACAATAAGGCATCAATCAATGCTTTTTTTAATTTGTACTCTTTATCGAAACACCAAATTACAAAGGGAAATGCCAAAGGAAATAAACCTGTAAAACCTTTACTTAAAAAGGCAAAGAAAAGCATCAAAGAAGAAAGTGCTAAAAATAGAATTCTACTTTTAGAAAGACTTTTTATGAAGAACAAGACACTCAATAATATGAATACCAACATTCCATTTTCCAACAAATTATTTACTGCTCCCCAAGAAGTTAAAGGCATAGCAATCCACAGCAGCAAAGAAAACCAGGCAATCGACTGATATTTAGATGGCATAATTTCCTTCAAAATAAAAATCATCACTGTACCACTAAAAATGTAGGTGAAAAAAGAAAAAAATCTTTCTACAAAAATTGAATCGCCAAAAAGATTGAAACATAAACTTTGTAATCCGATAATCAAAGGAGGGTGTTCGTGAAAAGAAGTAAGATAAGTATCACTAAATTTTAAAAACCAAAAAGACCCTTCGCCATGTGCCAAATTCTTAGAAACCACTGCGTACATTAAGCCATCCATAAACATTCCTTCGGTAAACAAAGTGGGGGCGCACATCAAAATGAAGACACTGAG
>CAMDPJ010000226.1 GCA_945903925.1 Chryseobacterium gleum | reverse complement strand
GTGAGTTTGTCCACCAACACCACCAAAACCGTGACGTCTAACTACCCCTTGAAAACCTTTACCTTTTGAAGTACCTACTACTGAGATAACATCACCTTCTTCGAAAACCTCTATAGAAACTGTATCACCCAACTGAGCGTTTTCAATATCTTTAAACTCTACTAATTTTCTTTTAGGAGTAGTATTCGCTTTTTTGAAATGTCCTTGAAGAGCTTTAGGAGTTAATGTCTCTCTTTTCTCATCGTAACCCATTTGCACTGCAGCGTAACCGTCTTTCTCAACTGTCTTAACCTGAGTAACAACACAAGGTCCAACCTCTACAACAGTGCACGGAATATTCTTTCCGTTCGCGTCGAAGATACTGGTCATTCCTATTTTTTTTCCTATCAAACCTGACATGGCTATTGATTTTTAAAATTTCTTATTTCTTTTTATAACTTGCCGACTCCACTAAACTTTGATTTCAACTTCAACACCACTTGGAAGTTCAAGTTTCATCAAAGCGTCTACTGTTTTAGAAGTAGAGCTGTAGATATCTAACAATCTTTTATAAGAAGACAATTCAAACTGCTCTCTTGCCTTTTTATTTACGTGTGGAGATTTCAACACAGTAAAAATTCTTTTGTGAGTAGGAAGAGGTATTGGACCACTTACTACCGCGCCTGTTGCTTTTACGGTTTTTACAATCTTTTCAGCAGATTTATCTACTAAGTTGTGATCGTAAGACTTCAGCTTTATTCTAATCTTTTGGCTCATTTGCTTAACTTAATCTATTATTATGCAGTTACTTTTCCTTTTGCTTTCGCGATTACTTCATCAGCTACGTTTTGTGGAGCTGGTTCGTAGTGAGAGAACTCCATTGTTGAAGTTGCTCTACCAGAAGTAATCGTTCTTAAATCGGTTACATATCCGAACATTTGAGAAAGAGGTACTTTCGCGCTAACCACTTTAGCTCCTCTTCTATCGTCCATTCCTGAAATCTGACCTCTTCTTTTGTTTAAGTCACCAATAACATCACCCATGTTTTGTTCTGGAGTAATCACTTCTAATTTCATGATTGGCTCTAGTAAAATAGGTTTTGCTTTAGGTAAAGCTTCTCTGTATGCTATCTTCGCACAGATTTCAAAAGACAATGCATCTGAATCGACCGCGTGGAAAGATCCGTCTAACAATGTTACTTTTAAAGCTTCAATTGGATAACCAGCCAAGACCCCGTTCTGCATTGAAGCGGCAAAGCCTTTTTCAATAGAAGGAACGAATTCTCTAGGGATATTACCACCTTTAACGGCGTTAACAAATTCTAATCCTGTTTTTCCTTGTTCAGCAGGTTCAACTGTGAACACGATGTCGGCAAATTTACCACGACCACCAGATTGTTTTTTGTATACTTCTCTATGTTGAACAGCTGCATTGATTGTCTCTCTGTAGCTAACTTGAGGCGCACCTTGGTTAACTTCTACTTTAAACTCACGTCTCATTCTATCCACCAAAATCTCTAAGTGAAGCTCACCCATTCCAGAGATAATTGTTTGTCCTGACTCCTCATCTGTTTTCACACGGAAAGTAGGATCCTCTTCAGCCAATTTACCCAATGCAACACCTAGTTTATCAACATCAGCTTGAGTTTTAGGTTCAATTGCGATACCAATAACTGGCTCAGGGAATTTCATTGCTTCTAGAACGATAGGATGTTTTTCATCACATAAAGTATCTCCAGTACGAATATCTTTGAAACCAACAGCAGCACCAATATCACCAGCTTCGATAAACTCAACCGGATTTTGTTTGTTTGCGTGCATTTGGAAGATACGAGAAATACGTTCTTTATTTCCACTTCTTGTATTTAACACGTAAGACCCTGCATCTAATCTACCTGCGTAAGCGCGGAAGAAGCAAAGACGACCTACGAAAGGATCTGTTGCGATTTTAAAGGCAAGAGCAGTGAATGGTTCCTTAGCATCTGGTCTGCGAATTACTTCTGCACCAGTATCAGGATTAATACCTTTAGTTTCTGGTTTGTCCATCGGACTAGGCATCAACTCCATCACTAAGTCGAGCATAGTTTGTACACCTTTATTTTTGAAAGATGAACCACAAACCATTGGAACAATTTTATTAGCGATACAAGCTTTACGAAGAGCAGCTAAAACCTCTGCTTCCGTGATGGTCTCAGGCGCTTCAAAAAACTTCTCCATGATTTTATCATCAAATTCAGCTACAGCCTCTAACATTTTCTCTCTCCACTCTAAAGCCTCTTCCATCATATCTTCAGGAATAGGAACAACTTGGTAAGTCATACCTTTATCGTGCTCATTCCAAATCATTCCACGGAAGTTGATCAAGTCAACTACACCTGTAAATGTTTCTTCTGCACCAATTGGTAATTGCAATGGAACTGCATTACCACCTAACATTTCTCTAACTTGTTTAACTACAGTTAAGAACTCAGCACCCTGACGGTCCATTTTGTTCACGAACCCAATACGAGTTACGTTGTAGTTATCAGCCAAACGCCAGTTTGTTTCAGATTGAGGCTCAACACCATCAACCGCTGAGAACAAGAATACCAATCCATCCAAGATACGCAATGAACGGTTTACCTCAACGGTAAAGTCCACGTGACCTGGAGTATCAATAATATTTACTTTGTATTTGTTATCTCTATAGTTCCAGAAACAAGTAGTTGCTGCAGACGTGATTGTTATTCCACGCTCTTGCTCTTGCACCATCCAATCCATTGTTGCAGCACCATCGTGAACTTCACCTATCTTGTGGTTTACACCAGTATAGTAAAGAATACGCTCAGTCGTTGTGGTTTTACCAGCATCGATGTGGGCAGCAATCCCGATATTTCTTGTATATAATAAATCACTCATTGTCGTAATTATTAGAATCTGAAGTGAGAGAAAGCTTTGTTAGCTTCCGCCATTCTGTGAGTATCTTCTTTCTTTTTGAAAGCAGCACCTTCTTCTTTAGAAGCGGCGATGATTTCTGCAGCTAATTTCTCAGCCATTGATTTCTCGTTTCTTTTTCTAGAATATCCAATCAACCATTTCATAGCCAAAGATGCTTTTCTAGAATCTCTAACCGGTTGTGGAATTTGAAAAGTTGCTCCACCTACTCTACGGCTTTTAACCTCAACGTTAGGCGTTACATTATCCAACGCTTTTTTGAAAGTTTCAATTCCGTCAACGCCTTCAAGTTTTTTACCAACTATATCAATAGCTCCGTAAAAAACATCTAACGCACTAGATTTTTTACCATCGTACATTAAGTTGTTTACAAACTTGCTTACCAGCACATCACTAAATTTAGGATCTGGTAAAATAAGTCTTTTTTTCGCTTTAGCCTTTCTCATTGCTACTTATTATTTCTTAGGTTTCTTAGTTCCGTATTTTGATCTTCTTTGTCCTCTTCCTTCAACACCAGCAGTATCTAGCGCACCTCTTACAATGTGGTATCTTACCCCTGGTAAATCTTTCACTCTTCCACCTCTTACCAAAACAATCGAGTGTTCTTGTAAGTTGTGACCTTCACCTGGAATGTAGGCATTCACCTCATTTCCGTTTGTCAATCTAACCCTTGCTACTTTTCTCATAGCTGAGTTTGGTTTTTTAGGAGTAGTAGTGTATACTCTCACACAAACACCTCTTCTTTGAGGGCAAGAATTAAGAGCAGCTGATTTACTTCTCTTAACCTGACTGGTTCTTCCAGTGTGTACTAATTGCTGAATTGTTGGCATATTAATCTATTTCTTTTCTTCAAAAATATACTTTTCCCACAAAAAATGGGAGGGCAAAGCTACGAGAATAATTCAATATACCAATACTTCTAGATGATTTATTTTTAAAAAATA
>CAMDPJ010000225.1 GCA_945903925.1 Chryseobacterium gleum | reverse complement strand
AATTCAAGCCGAAAGATAATGGTTATTTTGGTTATTTTCGTCATACAAAATATGAAAATTAAGATCGTAGAAATAGGTAAGACTCAGCAAAAGGAGTGGCAGGCTTTTATAGATGAATATCTATCTAGAGCTAAAAAATACAGAGGGGTAGAATTGATTACTTTGCAACCTAAAATTAAAAGAACTGAAAGTAATGAAATTAAAGAGGCTGAGGGTAAGTTGTTGCTAGAGTTGTTTGGTCAGCAAGCGCAAAATGTTGTTTTGTTAGATGAATTGGGTAAAGAGTTTTCATCTGAAGGCTTTGCCGATTTTATAGCCAAGCACACTTTAAGTGGTAAAAAAGAATTGATTTTTGTGATTGGTGGAGCGCATGGTTTTAGTGCATCTGTTCGCGCTCATTTTAAAAATGTGATCGCCTTATCTCAAATGACATTCACTCATCAAATGGTGCGTTTGATATTTATTGAGCAATTGTACCGAGCTTTTACTATTTTAGCCAACGAAAAATATCACCATTAATAATATAGCGTGCTTTATTACGGAATACAAATAGGAGGAATTGTTGATTGGTATATGGGACCTATCTACTTCTTTTTGATTTTTTTTCTTTTGAAAAAAACTGTCAAAGATGCAGATGATTATGAGCGAAAAGTGTTTTCTAATGGATTAAGGATAAAGCTGTTTTCGGCAATCTCTATTGGATTTGTTTATTTGTTTTATTATGGTGGAGGGGATACGATGAGTTACATGCATGATGCCAATCTTATGGCTGATCTTTTCTTTGGCGACCTTGATGTGTTTTTCGATTTCTTGTTCAATGGTTTTGTTGATACAAGCACCGGACAAATTAGCATTTGGAAACATTTCTTTAGGGTAAGAGATGTTGCCACATGGTACTTTATGTATCGAAATGATGAAAGAGCCTTTTTTATGGTTCGTTTGATGAGTGTTGTTTCTATTATTACCAATGGTTCTTTTTTTGCAAGTGGCATGGTAGTAGGGGCTTTTTGTTATTTAGGGACTTGGAAAATATACAAATTATTTGTTGAGTATTATCCTTCTTTTAAAAAGCAGCTTTCTTATACAGTTATCTTTATTCCATCTGTTATGTTTTGGGGTTCAGGTGTGCTGAAGGATCCAGTTACATTAGGCTCTTTCGGCTTTTTAATGTACTATTTTCATAATATTTTAAAGGGCAGGAAAATAATTGGATCTATTATTTATGTGGTTGTTTTCTCATTCCTCATTATATCTATTAAGCCTTATATTTTTAATGCTTTTATTGTGGGAATGGGATGTTGGCTATTGGCCAATTACATGGTTAAAATTAAATCGAGAGTGTTTAGAGCATTGATTTTTCCTATGTTACTTGTTGTTTCTATTGGAGCTGTATTTGGTTTGCTTACTCTTTTCTCTAATGAATCAGGGAAATATTCATTTGATAAAGCTTTGGATGAAGCGGTTTTGGTACAATCAGATTTAAAGCAGGATTATTATGGTGGGCATCGCTTTGATATTGGAAGCTTTGAGCCAACCTTGTCGGGAGTTCTAGCTAAAGCTCCTATTGCTATTGCTACTACTCTTTATCGTCCGTTTATCTGGGAAGCACACAACGTGTTTGTAATGCTTTCAGCTCTTGAGTCAACGGTGATTATTGTTTTTACCTTTTTGGCCATTTTTCGAATCAAAATATTTAATCTACAGGGAGTTCTTTTGCTCAATCCATTGCTGTTTTTCTCTTTTGTGTTTTCTTTGTTTTTCGCCTTTTTTATTGGTTTAACAAGCGCGAATTTCGGTGCTTTGGTGCGTTACAAAATACCTTTAATGCCTTTCTATATGTCAATGGTTTTCATCTTAAGTAATTATTCCAAATTGCCTAAGAAAGTTCAAGAAGTTTTACCTACTAAAGGCTTGGTAGTTTAAAGGAATTGCTGGTATAAACTGTAATAGAAACTTACTCCATTATTGATATCGAAGTAAGAAATGGCGTTTTCTCTCAAAACGTTTTTGTCTGCTTGAGCTAAATTTTGGTTTAGCTTGAAATCGTGGTCAAGTAATACCAATCCTACATGATTATATTTCTTAGCAATAAAATCTAAATCGCCTATTCCCTTTAATGAAATGGCAGGTATTCCGCATGCCCAGTATTCGCCTAATTTAGTCGGACTCCTACCAATAGTTGAAAAGGCCATTTTGTATAAAATTATACCTATGTCGCTGGCTTGCAAATATTGGTGCACTCCACTGTATTCGGCAGAAGTAAAAGAAATGTTTATTTCAACATTCATTTCTTTGGCTGCATTTAAAATTAAGTTTTTGTCGTCTTTCGATAAAATCAACAAATACTTTTTTTGATTCGACGGGATAGCCAAAAACATTTTAATGATGTCTTTAGGAGGATAGTTTGCGCCTATAGATCCGCTGTATATTGCCACAAAGGCATCTAAAGGAATATTTAATTCTAATCTGATTTTGTCTCGAGTATTAACATCGAATGCCTTAAATACGTCGAAATCAACGCAGGTAGGAATTACACCAATCTTCTCCTCTCTTTGTTTGAATTTCTCTACAATTTCTTTTTTACCAGCATAGGTTAGTGATACTGAAATATCCGATTCTTCGAAGAATTGAGCTTCCTTTCTTTTGAAATAATTGTATACGGGTTTAAATATGGGATTGCCCCACAAGCCGCTCTCTAGTTTCTCGTCTGGCCACCATCCACGCATATCAAAAATGAATTTGGTGCCGTATTTCTTTTTCACTTTTTGGCCGAGAATCGCCGACATATATCCTCTGCAATGTACCACGTCGTAATGGTTCTTTTTGTAGAGTTCTTTAATTTTCTTCCATCCTTCTCTTAAGTCGTAAACGGTGGAAAGAATAGGGGGTGATTTATGGTAATTAAGGCTATGCCACTGAATAGAAGTGGTTTTTAAAATATCTCTAACGCGCTTGCCATTCTTCTCAAAATTCTCTGGTTTATCAAAGGAAATAATGTCGTAATCAATTCCTTTTTCTTTGTTGATGCGAGAAGTGTAGGCTAAAATTTGTGATTGCCCAAGAGGGTCGGTTAACCCATCGTAAGAAAGGTATAAAACTCTACACTTTTTGCTCATGGTACCATTTTACAAAGCTAGCAATTCCATCTTCCAAAGAGGTAGAAGGGGCGTAGCCGAATAGTTTTTTTGCCTTGTCGATATTGGCGAAAGTAATATCTACATCACCAGGTTGCATTGGCTGATGATTGATATTTACTTTTTTATTCATCACTTTTTCGATAGTAGCGATAAGGTCTTTTAATTTCACTGGAGTGTTATTGCCCAAATTCACTATTTCGTAAACGTTTTCATTTGTGCTGATGTAGTTGCAGGCTCCCATGATTCCTTGCACCGTATCATTTACAAAAGTATAATCTCGTGAGGTAGAACCGTCGCCGTACATGGTGATTTCTTTATCTTCGTCGACTAGCTTAATGAACTTGTGAATGGCTAAATCGGGGCGTTGGCGCGGACCAAAAACAGTAAAGAAACGAAGATTAACTACGTCTAATTTGTACAAATGATGTGCAGTGTGTGTTATTAATTCACATGCTTTTTTCGATGCTGCATAAGGCGATATTGGCTGGTCTACATTATCTGTTTCTGTAAACGGAATACTTTTATTGTTACCGTAAATGGAAGACGATGATGCGAAAACAAATTTCTTAATGTGTCTTTCTTTACACAAGTTCAATAGGTTTTGCGTTGCAATCACATTATCGTTCAAATAAGCGATCGGGTCTTTCAAGGAGGGAAGCACTCCCGCTTTTGCAGCCAAATGAACAATGATATCTATGTCAATTCCAATTTGATCAAAAACAT
>CAMDPJ010000224.1 GCA_945903925.1 Chryseobacterium gleum | reverse complement strand
GTTGCCTGGCAAGACCTACATTTTCAGCTTTACAAAGAAATCCCAAACCAAAATACCTGCACAAACCGATACATTTAAAGAATGCTTAGTGCCAAATTGAGGCACCTCAATACAAAGATCGCTCTCTTTAATTATCTCGTCGCTCACGCCTTCTACTTCATTGCCTAAAACGATAGCGTATTTCTCCGCTATATTGGGTTTATAATCGTTTAGAAAAATAGGATTTTCTACTTGTTCTACTGCTATGATTTTGTAGCCTCTTTCTTTTAGGTCTGCGATGCCATCAATTGGGTTTTCGAAGTGTTTCCAGTTTACTGATTCTGTAGCACCTAAGGCTGTTTTTTGTATTTCGCGATGTGGTGGTGTTGCCGTAATGCCCAAAAGATAAATTCCTTCCAATAAGAAAGCATCTGCTGTTCTAAAGATAGAACCTACATTATTTAAACTTCTAACATTATCTAAAACAAGAATCACTTGCGTCTTCTCCTTCTTTTTAAAATCGGCTACACTCAAACGATTGAGTTCATCCATGCTAAGTTTCTTCATTTTTTCTGTATAAAATGTTAATATTAATCTTCTGCTATTTTCCTACTAAACTACATGCTTTTCTATATTTACCAAGCAAACTATTTCACCGTGCAAGAAAAGACTACCAAAGATAAAAATGAAACGCCACTAATGAAGCAATACAATGGCGTGAAGGAAAAGTATCCTGATGCTTTGGTATTGTTTCGTGTAGGCGATTTTTATGAGACTTTTGGTGAAGATGCCGTTAAGACTTCTAAGATTTTAGGTATTGTATTGACTAAGCGTTCCAATGGTACTGCTTCCGAAGTGGCATTGGCTGGTTTTCCACATCATTCTTTGGAGACTTATTTACCTAAATTGGTAAAGGCCGGCCAGCGAGTGGCCGTGTGCGATCAGTTGGAAGATCCAAAGATGACCAAAACCATTGTGAAGCGCGGTGTTACAGA
Source organism: Chryseobacterium gleum (assembly GCA_945903925.1). Taxonomy (GTDB): domain Bacteria; phylum Bacteroidota; class Bacteroidia; order Flavobacteriales_C; genus JAHEZL01. The sequence goes on along the minus strand of CAMDPJ010000224.1, from coordinate 2,887 downwards.
AGTGGTGACTCCTGGTGTTGCCATCAGCGATAGGGTGTTAGAACACAAAAGCAACAATTATTTGGCTGCTGTTACCATAGATAGAAATAAAGCCGGTTTGGCTCTAGTTGATATTAGCACAGGCGAGTTGTACGTTACCGAAGGCGAGTTTGCTTATGTAGCTAAAACCCTTAGTAGCTTCCAACCTAAAGAAGTTTTATTCTCTAAAAATAAATCGCAAAAATTCACCGAATTATTTGGCGGTAGATATTACACTTATGGCTTAGAAGATTGGGTTTTTGGAGAAGATTACGCCAAAGAACAAATTCAAAAACAATTTGAAACAGATAGCCTTAAAGGTTATGGTATTGATAAGGAAACGTTGTCTGTGATTTCTCTTGGTGTCATCATTCATTATTTACATCACAATCAACAAGATAACTTAAAGCACATCAATAAAATCTCACGAATTGTAAGCGATGATTATGTGTGGCTTGATCCCTTTACCATTCGCAATTTAGAATTGGTTTACTCGCCTAATGTTGGAGCTATTACTTTATTGGATATTATTGATCAAACGCTTACACCAATGGGCGGCCGAATGCTGCGCAAGTGGATGGTGTTGCCGCTAAAGGATAAAGAGAAGATAAACCAGCGTCACGATGTGGTTTCTTTTTTACTTCAAAACAAAGAGAAAGCAGATGATGTTCGTCGTATTTTAAGTGTGATTAGCGACATAGAAAGAATAGCTTCTAAAATTGCTATGGCGCGCGTTTCTCCTAAAGAAATATGGTTATTGAAAGAATCATTAGTGGCGATTTCAAAGTTGAAATTGTTGAGTGATTCTTCTTCTCCAGTGTTTTCTGATTTGATGCACGAACTCAACGATTGTATTGCTTTTGTTCAGCAAGTTGAAAAAATATTGTATCCAGAACCACCTACCATAATTGGTAAAGGTAGATTGATTGCCGATGGTGTAGATAAGACTTTAGATGAATACCGAACGCTGTCTGCCGATTCTAAAAACTACTTGCTTGATGTTCAAAAAAGAGAAAGTGAACAAACAGGCATTTCTTCTTTAAAGATTTCGTACAACAATGTGTTTGGTTATTTTATTGAAGTGCGTCACGCACATAAAGATAAAGTGCCTTCAACTTGGATTCGTAAACAAACACTTGTAAATGCTGAGAGATATATTACCGAAGAATTAAAAGAATTTGAAACTAAGATTCTTCAGGCTGAAGATAAAATCAATGAAATTGAAACACGTTTGTATAAAGAGTTGGTTTCTGAAGCGGCAAATTACATTTCTACCTTACAAAAAAATGCTTCACTCATTGGTATGCTAGATTGTTTGGTGGGCTTTGCAAAACAGGCAGTGGATAATGATTATGTTCGGCCAGAAATAGATGACTCTCTAATTATCGACATCAAAGAAGGTCGCCATCCTGTGATTGAAAAGAATTTGCCTTTGGGAGAGAAATATGTATCGAATGATATTTTCTTAGACGATAGTAAGCAACAAATCATAATGGTAACCGGTCCGAACATGTCGGGAAAATCAGCTCTATTGCGTCAAACAGCGCTAATAGTGTTGATGGCGCAAATAGGCTCTTTTGTGCCTGCTAAGAAAGCAAAAATAGGTGTGGTAGATAAAATTTTCACACGTGTTGGTGCATCTGATAATATTTCCACAGGCGAATCTACTTTCATGGTGGAGATGAACGAAACGGCTAATATTCTCAACAATCTTTCCGAACGATCTTTGATTTTACTAGATGAAATTGGCAGAGGAACGAGCACTTATGACGGTATTTCCATTGCTTGGTCGATTGCCGAATATATTCACGAATATCCGCTGTTTAAATCGAAAACATTATTTGCTACGCATTATCACGAGCTCAATGAAATGACCAATCTTTTCGAGAGAGTTAAAAACTATCATGTTTCGGTGAAAGAGGTAGATGCTAAAATTATCTTCTTAAGGAAATTGTTGCCAGGTGGCAGCGAACATAGTTTTGGTATTCATGTGGCAAAATTAGCTGGTTTGCCAAAATTGGTGATTAGCAAAGCAAACGCAGTATTGAAAAAATTGGAAGAGCAACGCGAAACTAAGAAGAGTCCGACTTTAGAAAAAAGCAATACTGGCGATATGCAATTGAGTTTTTTCCAATTAGATGATCCACTATTGGAAGAAATTAAAGACGATTTAAAAAGTTTAGATATTAATACACTCACGCCCGTGGAAGCTTTGATGAAGTTGAGTGAAATCAAAAAGAGATTGCTTTAGAAGAAGCGCATTAATCTTACAACACTCATAAATCCAACTAAAAACAGCAGAATAACAATCACCGTTTTGTAAGCACCCTTAAATAGTTTAGGGTTCTTTTTTATGTCTTTTCGGTAAGCGAAAACCAATCCGCCAATGAATGCCAAAACGAAAAATAAAATGAAATATAATCTACCTTCTGTAAACATATTTGAATGATTTAGTAAAGAAAATTATTATAAGGATATTTTTTTGCATGTAACTCTTTCACTTTCTCGTACAATGAGTTTTTAAATTCATCCCAGTTGGCTTTTTCCTTTGCAGAAATGAACATGCACGAAGCATTTGTTCTCGCCATCCAGCTTCTTTTCAATTCTTCTAAAGGTTCAATTTTTTCAGCATCGGGGTCTTCTAATTCTTCGTTCACTTTAGGAACGTACCTATCAATTTTATTGAAGATCAAGAAGGTTGGTTTTTCTTGCGATTCAATGTCTTTCAAGGTTTCGTTTACCACTTCAATATGATCCTCAAAATGTGGATGAGATACATCTACAACATGCAACAAAATATCTGCTTCGCGAACTTCATCTAAAGTCGATTTAAAAGATTCTACTAAATCGTGGGGTAATTTTCTAATGA
>CAMDPJ010000223.1 GCA_945903925.1 Chryseobacterium gleum | reverse complement strand
CTGCAGTTAACTTCTTAATTGAAAAAGGAATTAATACAGGTAGATTAATTGCTAAAGGATATGGTGAAGACAAACCAAAATTAATTTCTAAAGAGAACTTTAGATTTGTTCCTGAGAAATACAGAGTTGTATTCCCTATAGGTACATTGTTGGATGTTAAGTTTATTAACTCATTGAAAACAAAAGAACTGTCTGAGGCAGCTCACCAGTTAAACCGTCGTACAGAATTCCAAGTATTATGTACTGATTGGACAGAAGGAAAAACTGCTGATTGTAAATAAATAACGTAACAATTTTATATATGACAAAGCATCCCTATTTTTGGGATGCTTTTCATTTTTATTCAAATGACACAAGACTCAAGATATAAACTACGCGGTGTATCAGCTTCAAAGGAAGATGTGCACGCTGCTATTAAGAACGTTGATAAAGGAATTTATCATCGTGCCTTCTGCAAGATTGTTCCCGATATTTTAGCCGGTGATGATGCTTATTGCAACATCATGCACGCCGATGGTGCTGGAACTAAGTCTTCTCTGGCTTATTTGTATTGGAAAGAAACTGGAGATTTATCGGTGTGGAGAGGAATTGCCCAAGATGCAGTGATCATGAATATTGATGATTTATTGTGTGTTGGCGCAACGAACGGAATCTTATTGTCATCTACTATCGGAAGAAACAAAAATTTGGTGCCGGGCGAAGTGATTTCGGCCATCATAAACGGTACCGAAGAAGTTTTGCAAGATTTACGCGACAATGGCATTGGTATTTATTCTACTGGTGGCGAAACAGCCGATGTGGGTGATTTAGTAAGAACCATTATTGTTGATTCTACAGTGACTTGCAGAATGAAGAAAAGTGAAGTGATTACGAATGAAAAACTAGCACCCAATCAGGTGATAGTGGGTATGGCTTCTTTCGGCCAAGCATCTTACGAAAAAGAATACAATGGAGGAATGGGCAGCAATGGATTGACTTCAGCGCGCCATGACGTTTTTAATAAAGCATTGGCCAATAAATATCCAGAAAGTTTTGACCCTAATGTTCCTCATGATTTGATTTATTCGGGCTCACGCTCACTCTCAGATTCTGTGGAAGGAACTTCCATGAACGCAGGGAAATTGGTATTGTCGCCAACCAGAACTTACGCTCCAGTAATGAAAAAAATATTGGAAGAGTATCGTGATGTAATTGGCGGATTGGTTCACTGCAGCGGCGGCGCACAAACCAAAGTATTACACTTCATCAGCGATTTAAAAGTGGTGAAAAACAATCTTTTTGAATTGCCTCCTCTTTTCAAAATGATACAAGAAGAAAGTAAAACATCTTGGGAAGAAATGTACAAAGTATTCAATATGGGCCACCGCATGGAGGTTTATATTGATGAGAAATATGCGCAAGCTATCATTGATATAGCCAAAAGCTTTAATATCGATGCGAAAATTATTGGTCACACAGAAGCTTTTCAAGGCAAACAAGTGCAAGTAGAATCAGCATTTGGAAAGTTTATTTATAGTTAAGACATGAAGGATTTAGTTCAGAAATTATATAGCATTAAGTTGCGTTACGATGAGGTGGGTGAACAACTTACCTTGCCCGATATTGTATCGAATCAAAAACGCTACATGGAATACAGCAAAGAGTACAAGGAGTTAAAACCTGTGGCCGATGCGCACACTGAGTTGAAAAACATTATCGACAATATTGAGTCTTCTAAAGAACTGTTGAAAACTGAAACGGATGCCGATTTCATTGAAATGGCAAAAGCAGAATTGTATGAGTTGGAGGCGAAAAGGATTCAAATGGAGGAAGAAGTTAAATGGTTGCTCATTCCTAAAGACCCCGAAGACAACAAGAATGCTATTGTGGAGTTGCGCGCTGGCACAGGTGGCGACGAGGCTTGTATCTTCGTGGAAGATTGTAGCAGAATGTACACCATGTTTTTCAAAAACAAAGGTTGGAATGTGGAGATATTGAACTCTGCATCTGGCGGAACCAAAGGAATTAAGGAGATCACTTTTAATGTGAGCGGAGAAAATATTTATGGCGAATTGAAATTTGAATCGGGTGTGCATCGTGTACAACGTGTGCCCGAAACAGAATCTCAAGGCCGTGTGCATACATCGGCTATTACGGTAGCTGTTTTACCTGAGATTGAAGAGGTTGATTTTGTGTTGAACATGGGCGATGTAAAGAAAGATACTTTCCGAGCGTCGGGTGCGGGCGGACAGCACGTTAACAAAACCGAGTCGGCAATTCGTTTAACACATTTACCTACAAACACTGTAGTGGAATGTCAGGATGGCCGCTCTCAGCACAAAAACTACGAACAAGCATTGTCTGTACTTCGTTCTCGATTGTATCAAGCAGAAGCCGATAAGTTGCATGCCGAGCGTGCTGCACATCGTAAATCATTGGTTTCTTCTGGCGACCGTTCTGCTAAAATTCGTACTTACAATTATCCGCAAGGTCGTGTTACCGATCACCGTATTGGTAAAACCATTTACAACTTGCCTGCCTTTATGAATGGCGATATGGAGGATATGATTGAGTCTTTGAAAATGGCCGAAAATACTGAGAAACTTAAAGAAGGAAGCGGAACGTTTTAATGGTTCAATGTTTAATGTTAGCTAACTAAACTATGACAAGAGAAGAATTATTCAAAAACATACAGCATAAAAAATCATTTTTATGTGTTGGCTTAGATACCGATATTCAAAAAATACCAAAATTCTTATTGGATAACGAAGACCCTATTTTCGAGTTCAACAAAAGAATTATTGATGCTACCAAAGACTATTGCGTTTCTTACAAACCCAACACCGCTTTTTATGAAGCAATGGGCGCTAAAGGGTGGGAAACACTGAAAAAAACTTTGGCTTATATCCCTAAAGATTGTTTCACCATTGCCGATGCAAAACGCGGCGATATTGGCAATACATCGGGCTTGTACGCTCGTGCCTTTTTCGAAGAATTGGGCGCAGATTCTGTTACCGTTGCGCCTTATATGGGCGAAGATTCTGTTACTCCGTTTTTGGCTTATCGTAACAAATGGACTATCGTTTTGGCGCTTACTTCTAATCAAGGTGCATTAGATTTTCAAACACAAGAACTCAAAGAAAGTGGTGATTTTCTTTTTCAAAAAGTATTGAAAAAAACTTCTCAATGGGGCTCTGCAGATAATATGATGTATGTAGTTGGTGCTACGCGTGCGCAAGAGTTGGAGAAAGTTCGAGCGATAGTTCCTGATAATTTCTTGTTGATTCCTGGTGTTGGTGCGCAAGGAGGAAGCATGAGCGATGTTTTTCAATATGGAGCAAATGCACAGTGTGGCTTATTGGTGAATGCATCTCGCAGTATTATTTACGCATCTAACGGTGAAGATTTTGCTGATAAGGCCCGCGAAGAAGCGCAAAAAATGCAAGCCGAAATGGAAATTCTTTTGAAGGGAAAAGGCTTGATATAGCTATATTTTAAAGCTTTTTTGTTTTATATTCTTCCTTACGTTTGTTCGCTGTTAATTTCTTAATAATATCTTGATTTAAGCTTTGCCTAGCTTTGCCTTCTAACTATAAGTAATTTTTTACTAGAGTTTACTGCTGTAGGGGCGTATGGACATACGCCCGCAACAATTGATGACGGGCGTATGTCAATACGCCCCTACGTGAAGTGCAAATTTCTAGTTGATTATTCTAACTAAACGGGCGAGATTTATGCAAGAAAAAATTCTTCATTTTATATGGAAGTACAAACTGTTTGATGCTTCTGATTTATATACTGGCGACGGACAAAAAGTAGAAGTGTATAAACCTGGTTCGCATAACAACGATACTGGCGGTCCCGATTTTTTTAATGCGCACATCAAAATTGGCAACACG
>CAMDPJ010000222.1 GCA_945903925.1 Chryseobacterium gleum | reverse complement strand
TTTTTTACCGCTTAGTTTCTCCATCTTCTTAATAAATTTAAAAATAAATTACGTCTGTCCCCTTCACTTGCCAATGTAAATTTTTTACCGCTTAGTTTCTCCATCTTCTTAATAAATTTAAAAATAAATTACGTCTGTCCCCTTCACTCAGTCGTATGGTCTTGTTTCTTTTATAGGGGTTATAATATTCTGTTGAAGTATTCCTGTGCTAAAATCATAAAGTGAGAAATTACCGTCATAAGCATCTATTAATAGTTTATTCGATTTTAAGCTCATCAAATTATTAAATCCGCCTATCAACTCTTTAGTATTATGATTAATTAAATTATAAATCACTAATGTATCAATGTCACCAGATTTGACAATAGCCAAAGAATTTCCGTCGGCAGAAAAGACACCACCACAACCTCCCCAATTTGCATTATAAGTAAATTCTTTTAATACATTAAAAGCACTATCTAAAAGAGTTACCCCTGATGAACCATGGGCTAATACATAATACTTTTTATTTAAGGAATATGAAACACGACTAATATAATCAATCTGTCTGTTTACGATTTTTTCATCTGAAATATTTTGTCCCCAAGAATTTAAAAAGCTAAAGACACTCAATATCAATATCAAAAAGGAAATATTTTTATTTTTTAACACCATTTTTTTTACTTTTTAAGTCATTTTTTTATTTCAATGACTTTTTTAATTTGCTCAAAAAAACAATCTTTTCCAAAAGAATAACCCTAGCGGAATAACACATGTTTTTCTATCAATGAAATATTACTCTTTTTTATTCTAGAAAACAAAAGTTTTCTAAAAGGGTATAAAACGTCTATTGGCACAAGAATTTGAGTACCTGATTTTAAATAAAAAACAACTGCATCAAATCCTCTAAATCCAAAATTATAAACGACTTTCGATATCTCTTTCACTTGAATAACCTTTCGACTGTTTTGTCTACAAAACGGAAAAATATATCTTAAAGGCCACAGAATAATAATCTTGTCTTCTTCGAACTTTAAAATCACAAATTTCATCACCAAAATATAAAAACAATAGAAAAAAAGTAAAGAAATCAACACCATTACTATGACATGTTCTAGAGTCGAAAAAACAAAATCGCCTGAGTCATACCGTTTAATCAAAGACAATTCACCATAAAATGAGGCAACCAGTAGTAGCTGATGGAGAGCCAGAACTAAACTAAAACCAATTATTCTCATAAAAGATAATATTAAACATTTTTATTTTATTACAAACTCTACGTCATATCCTTTCGCTTTTGCATCATCTTGAATTGATTGTAAATCGGAAAGAGTCCCTTCTGTAAACCCTGTAAGAACTATCGTATGCTTAATTCCCTCTTTTGCTCCACTTTCAACGATTCCCATCATAGCATTAGCCGCTCCTTTCATTGAAAAACCAATTGCTGCAACATTATATATAATCCGTCCTTTCTCTCCAAAAACTTCTGCAACTAGACTTCGGACAGGCGCATAATCAACCTTATCACTATACTTACCATTTATTATTGCAGACCATTGATTTACCCCTTCTAACATTTGATCTAAGGAAAAGCCCATTGCTATTAAAGACGCTCCCCCTGTTTCCGGAGCAGCCGCGGACTCACCTACAAGACCTACGGCCCCTGCAACAATATTCAAAGTTGCTCCTGCCATTGCTTTAGATGCATTAGACCCCCCTTGTCCTAATCCTCCAGGATTAGAGTGCCCTTCAAATCCATTGGGGTCTTTAAGATTATTCCAAAACCACGAACCAAATGATTTAACATTTTCCCATGCACCTTTTGATTCTTCTTTCTTCTTTTCCGCAGGTGGGACTGGAAATGTAATCTGAATAGTAGCTACAGGTTTTGCATTTTGTTGTGTGTTTTTACTGTCAGAAGGAGCATTAGCCATAGGAACTTTAAACTGTGTAGTAGTATGAATTACCTTACCAGTACTTTCAACACTCTTTCCATCTGCCGAAACTTTAACATATTCACTATTTGCGTCTGCGAACTGTTTCGGAGTTAAATTAGGATTTAGAACTAGGGCTTTTTGGTATGCGTTTAAAGCTCCTTTATGTGGGTCTACAGTTACAATTTTATCGGGATCCCCTTCCCCTAAACCTTTAGGGTCATTCTTACAAATCGGATTATTAAACATACTCGCATACGGAGTGATATAAGGATACTTTCTTTCCCATGGGTCAACACTAAACCATCTTCCTAATCGAACATCAAGCTGTCTAAATTCGGTCGTATAGCTGTTTCCGTCACCACTAACCTCATTATCCTTCTCTGAGCCTTGGTAGCCGAATCTGTACGGGTCTGCACAACTTTTTTCTCATGGCAAAAGTGTCTGCTTGCAATGTTGTGGAATTGCAGTATTTTCAATAGTTTCAATGAACTTCTAATTCGGTTTTAAAAATAAAAATTAAGGTTTAATTTTCCTAAAGTTTTAGCAACAAAAAAGCCCGAAACATTTCTGCTTCGAGCTTCATTTTAATTTAATTAATTTTTATGCTGCCTCTAAAATAAAATGGGCATCAATATTCAGCTTAGTATGTAGTTTTTTAGCAAGCTCAATATTTAATTTTCTTTTTCCTGCCAACAATTCAGATATTCTAGCTTCACTGATACCAAGGACTTTAGCCAATTGTTTTTGTTTAAGATTCATTTCAAACATTTTGTAGCGAATCATTTCTGTAATTGTTCTAGGCTGTTTAATCGGCATCAACGGAATACTATCTTCATAGCTTTCCGCCATTACAGAAAGTGTTTTCAATGTCGCCACATCGCTCTTTGGAAGCTTCTCAAAACCGCCCAGTTTAATGCTCTTTTGAAGAATCTTCTCAATTCGTTTCATTACTTCATTGTACTCATTTCTATCATTAATTTTGGTTTGCATATCAATTTTGTTATTTAATTATAACCTTATTCTTTTTCATCTATATTTTTGTACAATCAACCTTATCATATTCTGCGTGCGTGCCGATAAACCGAATAAACATCGTTCTTATATCAAAGAATATCATCACCACCATTCTGTATTTATTTCCTTTAATATTAAAGACATACCTGTCATTACCGACATAATCAACTGAACTAAAAGTCTTCTTCAATTCATTCAGGTTTTTCCAATTAGCCTTTTTACTTTTGTCATACCAATTATCTAAAGCTTCTACCGAATCCGCGTATTTCTCACCAAATTCTACCAAAACTGTTTTCGTTATTATTACCATTAAATTTTTACATAAAGTTATTTTACTTAATTATTACACTAAATTAGGAATTAAATTCCATATTTGGAAATTTTATTACATTTTAACTATCTCAACGGGTGAAACTGATTTATCAACTTTCTCTGCTGCTCCACATCCTTACTACGATACCTCTCAGCACTTGAAGGGTATCTCATTCCCGACATTTCTTGCACTTGTAAGACAGATACTTTCTTCTGATTTAAAAGGTTTGCTATAACACTTTGTCTCACCGTTGAGGCATTGAGTACTCTATCAGTAAAGAAGTGTTTTAATGGCTTAAAAAGTGCCTTAATTGCATCTTGAGCCAGCGGCTCACCAGTCTTGCCAACTAATAACTTGCCAGTACTATTCAATCCTTTAATTCTTAGCAAGTTTTTACGAGTATCGTTGAGATAAGTCAACAACAAAGAAAACTGCGTGCGGTGCAATTCGATTGTTCTTGAATTCATTTTACTTGATGATTTCACATACACCGTTCCTGCATCTAAATCAATATCGGTCGTATTTAATCTTATCAATTCATCACACGTTAAACCTTGATATATCAGTAGCGACAACACTACTTTATTTCTTAGTTCCATAGCTGCATACCTATTCGGTCGGTTTAATAGCTCCTCTAGCTCCGATGCGGTAAATAAATTCTGAACCTGAATA
>CAMDPJ010000221.1 GCA_945903925.1 Chryseobacterium gleum | reverse complement strand
CATTTGTAAATTACCTATTCCATCCCAATCTCCTTGGCATTGAATATCGCAGAGATTGCATTTTAGTTTAACCGAACTTTCGGCTATCCATAAATTTCCTCGCACCCTTAAACTGTCTTTTTCTATCGTTTTAATGCTTTCTGTAACAGCGCCATCATCGATAGAGAGATTGCCATAAGATATGTGCGAATTAATGATTTCATCTTTTTTTGATTGGTATAATACAGTAGAAAAACGGTGAAGATTAAGTTGTGTGAATTCTGTAGGAAATCCTAGCGTTGTTTCAAAATCATTAGTACCAATGCATAAAGTAGAAGTGGAGTCGATGTTTAAAATTGCACTATTCATGCCTTTAATTGCAAAATTTTGTTGTGCCAAAATAGCACTGTCTTTTAGCTCTAGTTTTTGTTTAATCGTTAAGTTTTGAGAAAGTATTTTTCTGCCATTTTTAAGTACTAAGTTTTCGTAATAGCCATTGGTAGGAGTGAAAATTCCTTGTTCATTGGTGTCGGCATAAACTACAGTATTGTTGCTTGTGTTGGTGTTGAATTGCGCTACATGAAAAGAAAGGGCAGAGAGGGATAAGGTGAGTATTTTTTTATTGGTAAGAACAGGATTACCATCGATAGAAAGTAGCACATGTAATTTACCCGAATTGACTATGGAAGTGGAAGGAGCGCAATTCATTCTGTTGATACAGGTTGTTGAATCTCCTAAAAAATTGATTGCATTAGAGAAATGGTAAGTACAACCTGTGTTTTTACAAGAAATAAAAGTGCCGTTATTGATGATGTCTCCAGATATTTTTGGGTCGCCATTATTGTTGTTGTTCCATTTGCCGCCTTCATTGATGTATATGTTTTCAAATTCTTTTTTGCCCGTTTCTGACTTTAACATCAGCGTGCCCGATATACTGCACAATCCTTTGCTAATTATATTGGCGTTTAAAATTTCACAGGAGCTTTTTACCCAAAATAAAGAATCGATTTGTAGGCTTCCCATAAAGTAATTACTGGCTATTGAAGCAGAGTCTCCGCATTCTAGCACCTTTGATTTTAACAGATAAGCATTGGTGAATTGAATGTTGCCATGCAGATGTAAGTGCTGCAACACAATGGAATCTTTGTTGATGTTAATGTGGTGATTTAAGTTGATCAGCACGCTATCGTTTTTGCTTGGAATGGCACCATTTTTCCAAGTTGATGAGCTAGTCCAATTTCCCGATTGACTACTTTCAATTTGCTTTGCTTGCAAAGCATTGAATGCTGCGAACAGCAGTGTAAATATGTAAAAACGCATTTTTGTTTAGTTAGTGGAGCAAACTTAAAAAACGCGCTATAATGGTTGTTGTGTAGTTTTTAACAATGAAGAGCTGTGGTGCTTTTGTTTTTTCTAAAAAGTGAGTAACCCCTTTAGTTTTCTTTGATGCAGGAAATTGAACTTTGTTTCTTTATGTGGTAGCTCAGTACAATGTGGTATCTGCCTGATGCGAAATCATCCATAGAAATGTGAAATTAGTGCCATTTAAAGAATGTTTAATTTCAAAATAATCGCTATTTATTTCGGAAGCAGTTCGTCATTTCAACAATACTGTCTCCTCCTAAAAAAAGTTTACACATTTAGATATTGATTGTAACACCAATAAACCAGTTGGTTTTTCACAGACATAGGATAAAAACACTATGTTACAAAAAGATGTTAAGGTTTTATTAAGGTATTCATGTTTCCTACAGCCAAGTGAAATTCGGGAGAGATTTCCAAGGCTTTTTGTAGTAAAATTTTCGCTTTGTCTTTTTCATTATGATTCATTAGAATGTACCCAGCCATGTTGCATGCAGCTGCTTGCAGAGAAACACTCTGCTCTTCATTTTTCTTTTGTTCGGTTTGATAAGTAACAGTGATGATTCTGTTTTTGGTAGTGCTGTCGTTAATTATTTTTTGTAATTCATTAAGTGCTTCTTGGTCGCGTTTTTTTTCGAATAACAGTGTTGCTTTTTGGTACTTGTTATAGGCATCTGGATAAAGAGAATCTAATTTGTTGTAGGCCAACAACGCGCCTGTGCTATTTTTTTCTCGCTGATAGCAAACCGCCAGCATTTGCCAGCTTTTTTTGTGCTTGCTATTTTTTTCTAATGCCCAATAGCAGGTGTTAATGCATAGAGTGAATTGTTCGGTGTCGAAATACAGTTCGGCCAAGGTGAATATTTTTGAGATGTTGCTGGGGTCTTTAGAAATGATGCGGTATTGCGCATCAATGGCCGAGGCATAATCGCCAATTTTCATAGCGAATGCAAAAGCCAATGAATCGGGATTATTTTGTTTTTTTTGTGCCCATAAAGAGCCCAAAGAAAATAGAAAGAGGCAAAGAATAATGAAACGCATAAGTTATGGTTGGTTTTGGGCAAAGATAGTTTTTCCGTGAATTTTTCCTTCCAGCCAACTGCTCGCATCAAAATATTTGTAGAGTTTGAGTTGTTGCATGTCGAACTGGCGACTCATGAGAAAATCTCGAAAATCGTAAAAATGACTTCTAGCGTGTTTGCTCTCAGAACGAATGAGGCGCAATAGAAGTTGAATAATCTCAGAATCTATTTCATAATATACATTCTCTTTATCCAACGATTTTATCCATGTTTTAGCCGTGGTTTTAATTTCTTCGTGCTTTTTGTTTTCATATAAACACAATAGATATAGAATGTTGGAGATGTTGAAAATATCCGATTTCACTCCAGTTGATTTGTTGTTCAACACTCTTTCCAACACTTTTTCAGCAGCTTTGAATTGTCCGGTTGCAAAATACGCGTAAGCGATATAATAAATCAATTCTTGCTGTAACCCAATATTGATTTGCGCTTTGTATTTTTCTATGCCTTCAAAAATTTCCTTTTCGAAAGGAACGATTTCTTCAAAAAGATTGTGAAATTTAAGGTTCTCGAATTTGGCCAAGAAAAAGTACACAAATAAGTTCGATTGGTGCTCAGGCGCAAATTCTTCATGGCCTAAATAGAGTTTGTGTAGCTGACTCAATATTTTTTCACACAATTCTCTTTTGTTGGTTTCTTCGGCCAGCTCGGCAGTAAACTGAAGGGTAAACAAATAGTCGGAAAACATTTCCTGCATGAAAACATCAACGTTTTCAAACAGTTTGAGTCGTTTTTCGAAAAAAGGCAATGCTTTGTCTTTTTGAAACAACAGCTTGTGGTACATGCCCCATATATAATAGTAGTTGAGTCGGGCGCGTAAAGAAAGGGTTTTCTGTTCAGAAGAAAGTAACTCATTCTTCATCAACTCTTCTAAGTAATGCAAATCTTTTTTTTGCTGAAACTGAGCGCCTTCAAAGTGCAAACGGGCAATAGGAAGTAGAAGTGTATCGTATTCTTTAATGTTTTCAATGGTATTTAAAACGTTTTTGGTTTCATCCATCAACACCTTAATTCTTTCTTTATAAGATTTCAAACTTTTAAACGCCATGGCCGATACCAAAAGCTTTTGCTCCATGTTAATAAGCTGAAGCAAGGTTTCGAACTGTTCGTTCTGCTCGGCTTTCTTCTTGGTTTGGTCGATGAGCTTGTGTCCTTGTTTATATAAGCCCTTTCTAAAAAGAATATCAATTTCGTTCAATTTACTTCGGGTGAACATACGCGAGCTCTTTTCGGCGTAGAGGCCGGCCAAGCTTTTTAAAATACTGCTATACAGCACATTCTTAATTACAAAGTACTCTTTCACGTCGTTCAGCTCCTTCATCACTTTGGCTTCATCATACACTTTAGCTTTCTCTAGTATATCGAAGAGTCTGAGGTACTGATTCTCTTCTGAGTTCTTCATCACGAAAGAGGCGTGCAGCTTATAATAGCGCTTTTCACCCTTAGTGAGCGATTGTATTAATTCGTGTAATTTAGAAGACGATTTGCGAGGCATGTG
>CAMDPJ010000220.1 GCA_945903925.1 Chryseobacterium gleum | reverse complement strand
CATCGCACCATTTTAAGGCTTTCAATAAATCGAGTTCAATAATCACACCTAATTCAGAAATATACTTAGGCATTAATGTAGTGGGTCCGCACAACATTACCTCAGCCCCTAATTTTTTCAAGCAAAATATATTTGAAAGTGCCACTCGTGAGTGCAAAATATCACCAACTATTACTACTTTCTTTCCTTTTACAGAACCTAATTTCTCTCTTATAGAATAAGCGTCTAACAATGCTTGTGTGGGATGCTCGTGTGCCCCGTCTCCAGCATTAACAATAACTGACTTTACATTTTCAGATAAGAATTTAGCTGCTCCGGCACTGGCATGGCGCATCACCACCATATCCACCTTCATCGCTAAAATATTGTTTACTGTATCAATTAATGTTTCTCCCTTTTTAACCGAAGAACCGCCTGCCGAAAAATTCACAGTATCTGCTGAGAGACGTTTTTCGGCCAACTCGAAAGACAATTTGGTACGGGTTGAATTTTCGAAGAAAAGATTGGCAACAGTAATATCTCTTAATGATGGTACTTTTTTAATCGGACGATTGATGACATCTTTGAAATTATCTGCTGTCGAGAATATCAATTCTATATCCTCTTTCTTTAAATCTTTAATTCCTAAAAGGTGGTTTACACTTAATTGATCCATCACTTTTCTTTATCTGTTGAAAACATTAATACCTTATCTTCCCCCTCAGTTTTTGCCCATTCTACTGATACACGCTGTGAATCTATTGAATCCACACTTCTACCCACATAAGTAGCCTCAATAGGTAAATTGCGGGTAAATCTTCTATCCACGAAAACGAGCAATTCTACCGATGAAGGACGACCATACCCCAACATGGCATCCATTGCCGCACGAATGGTTCTTCCTGTATACAAAACATCATCTACCAACACCACCTTTTTGTTTTCAATTTGAAAATTTATCTCTGTAGCTCTCGCCGTTAGTGGTTTTTCTGTGCGACGAAAATCATCTCTAAAGAAAGTGATATCTAATTTACCAAGAGGCACTTCAATCTTGGCGATGTTTTTTAATTCTTGTTGAATTCGCTCCCCTAAAATAGAACCGCGCGGCTGAACGCCAATTAAAACAGTATCTGAAAAATCATCATGCTGCTCAATTAACTGATAACACAATCTTTTCAAAGTTAATTTGAAGGCTTTGCTGTTGATTATGACTTTGGGTTGCATGGTGCCTAAATTATAAAAAAAACCCTTCGCTTTGTCGAAAGGAACCAAATACTTCATTGGGTCAGCACTAAAATCTTCTTGGTGAAACGCAGATTTTCATTGTTTATAAATTCGATGAAATAAAAGCCGGAAGTCAGGCTCTGCACATTAATATTGCAAAGTCTTTCGTTGTTTAGTTTTTGATGACATATAATTTTGCCTTGGGCATCCATTATTTCATACTGCTGCAGAGGCGTCGTACTATTTACATTTACCACATCAGAACTTGGATTAGGAAAAATTTCAACTTCCTCAACAGACAATTCAACCACTTCTTGAAAAGCCTTTTCTGTTATTTGAAAAACATCTATTCCTAATTCTAAAGCATTGAGAGGATAAACATCAACAGCCGTTATTTTAAATTTATAATTACTAAAATTAAAATTGAACTTACTTAAATCATACTCCAATAAATTCCATTTTTCTTGCTGAAAATAAACGGAACCAACAATGGTATCCAAATAAATTATTTCACTATTGTTGCACATCATGATAAAAGCCGAATCATTGGGCAAAACATCATAATCATCAAACCATAAATTGGGCAAAATATCATAATCATCAAACCATAAATAAAAACTAAGTTGAGGTTGAGTATACAAACTTAAATCGATAAATGGCGACGATAATTCTGCATTTACTTTATCAACATTATTGTAGGTGAAATCGGTATTTTTTGAATTTCCTGTTACGAAAGCAAACCCATTGCAATCAGAAGAAACATCGAAAGCGGGATTAATAGTGTCGCTACCATAAAAAGTTCCAAATGGAATATCTCTTACCCACCCTCCTCTGTTTGGATCTCCAACTACTGTCCACCCATTATCAAAACTAAAATCGTCATACAACCCTTCATTCAAGTCAAATTTCACTGTATCGCTCAATTGATTAAACAAATACTGAGAACACGACGAAACACTACCCCACTTTCCTGCCGATAGTAAAAAACTTTCCCCGGTTAAAGTGGCGTTAATACAGCCACCCGCCAGAGTTGTAAATGAAAAACTATCATCTTCACTTTGCACATAAATTTTTGCTCCAGTTAAAAATTGCCCCTTAACACTAACTTTAAAAACGACATCTTTTGTTGGTTTTTTACGCATGAAAACATCTAGAACTTGATTGTTCGCCGGCACAAAACTCACAACAAAACTGGTATCATAATAACCGCTTTTGGAAAAATAAAGAACCTCATTTCCATTGTGAAAATACCCCGTTCGATAAATACCACTAAAATCTGTGTAGCCCGTTATATCGGTGTTCCCCACTTTAACTTTTACATTATTTAGCACGTTGGTAAACTGCGCATCTTTTACTGTGCCCGAAACATAACTAGCCCTATTGTAGCTGGCATTAAAAACATACAATCCCTGCTCTATATCTGAAGCCAAAACAATACCCGATGCAAAATAAGGATATACACCCCAAACACCTTTGAAAAAATAACCAGAATCACTGGGTGTTGTATCGTAAAATCCAACTTCCACTAAATTTTGAGGATCATGGGCGTCGACTATATTAATCCCTTCTAAATAATAAGAATTTACCAAATAACCATTCAACATGTGCGTATTGTGTACCATAGGGAAATGCCGCTCTTCTCTTTGAAATCGATCTAATTCAACTATATTATCGAAATCAGAAACATCATAAGCAGCAAGAAAGGAACCCGTTTTTTCATCTGTTGCATATAAGTAATGAGCATCTTCTGATAAGGCAATATTGTGTGGAAATTTAAGTGGTGTATCGAACGAAGTAATGAATTGCGGATTGGATCTATCGCTTATATTGTAAACACCAATAAAACCATTCTTCATATGCGCTAAAAACATGGTATCACCCGCAACAATTCCATCGTGCGTGTAATACAAACCTGTACTACCTACTTCTACCGGATTCATTGGATTGGTATGAATATCTAAAATAATGGTTTCTTGATTTCTTTTTGTTCCAAAAAGGTAACAAAAACCCTTAGTATCAATAGCCAACGAATGGGCTCGCGTACATGTTCCTGTGGTATTTGTAAAAGTTTTATATACATAATTCAAGCTTGTAGACAAGGGCAATGGCGACAAATCAACAATAAGCAACCCATCTCCCGATTCACTACTCACATAGGCATAATCTCCAAAGGTTTTGATCTCCCTCCAATTATTTCTTTTTCCTGGTATTTTAGCAATTTCAACAGGATTACTAGGATTCGCTAAACTTACCACCGACAAGCCATCTTCTGCTCCCACCAAGGCATACTCAACATTGGTTTCATCGGTATACCCCCACACATTGCTTAATTTATAAACATATGGCAATTTGGCCAACAACGAAATATTTTGCTGGGCAACAAGCGATAATGAAAAAGTAAAAAATATAACCAATAGCAAATTACGCATGGCATAAAAATACACATTTAGAAAGTATATTCAAAAAAAAATCCTCCGTTGGTTAACGAAGGATTTCTTTGTGTTGTAATTGACGAATTACTTTTTCTTTTTAGCAACAACCTTAGCAGCTGGTAATTTTGCTGTTTTAACAGTTTTGATAATTCTAGCAGCAACTTTATAAGGATCTGCAGCAGAGTTTGGTCTTCTGTCTTCCAACCAACCTTTCCAACCGTTTTCTACAGTTGCAATTGGAATACGGATTGAAGCACCTCTATCTGAAATACCGTAAGAGAATTTATCGATAGATTGTGTT
>CAMDPJ010000219.1 GCA_945903925.1 Chryseobacterium gleum | reverse complement strand
CCAAATACATTTCCACCACCAATGTATTGGCCAAAACCAAAGAGTACATCATAATTTGTTTTTACAAATTGCGATTTCACGTCGCCTTTAAATTCTCCAGCTCTAATCATAGAAAATTGCGGACCAATTTCAACGTATCCTCCATTTTCACTATTGTTACGATACATTACAGGTATTTGAAAATATTTTAAACGTAACTCATTTGGACTTCCCTTAACGTAATACGCATGAGTAAAATTATTGATAAGGAATTCGCCCATAACACCGTGGCTTTGATTAAAATTTATGCCCAATTTTCCTCCATAAAGAAGAGCTCCTGCATATTTATAACTGTAATCTACATTGTCTAAACTATTGTTGGTAAAACTCATTGATGGCCCGTAACCAACCTTTGCCCCCAAGTCGAACCAAATTTGCGCTTTCCCCAAAAAAGCACTTAAAATAAATAGAAGTGTAATCGATTTTTTCATAAAATAAAATTAGTATTTAATAATTCCTAGTCGCTTGCTAAAACAAATTTAGTATTGTTTAGTTACATGTACTAAAAAATAATTACTTTTCCTCTTCATTAAAAATGAAGTTATGTCAGAATTTCCTCCTTGTCTGAAATGCAAATCTCCCTACACTTACGATTCAGGATTGTTGTTGACTTGTGCTGAATGTGCATACGAATGGGCTGCCGAAGAAGCAAAAGTTGAGGAAAGTGCAAACGATGGTGCTTTGATGGTAAAAGACAGCAACGGCGTTAATTTGCAAGATGGCGATACGGTTACTATCGTTAAAGATTTGCCAGTAAAAGGATTTCCTAGAAGTATTAAGGCGGGCACCAAAGTAAAAAATATTAGATTGGTAGAAGGCGATCACAATATCGACTGTAAGGTTGATGGATTTGGCGCGATGGTTTTGAAATCTATTTTTGTAAAAAAAGTGTAATGGTCAATTCAGCATCTAATTCTCAATACATTCCTGGTACTTGCAACATTGGTCCTAAAGAGATTGCAATGAGAAAAAGAGCGAGTATCTATGCCGCGATATTTTTTGTCGTTTTAACCGCACTTCTTTTGTTACTTGATATTGATAAAGCATGGAGATTCATAATATTTGTTCCTGCATTTACCTTTGCTGTTACATCTCAACAATGGTATTTTAAGTTTTGTGTTTATTTCGGCTTAAAAGGAGTGTTTAACTTTGGGGATATGGGTCAGCAATTCAACATTGAACAAAAGGAAAATTTCAAAAAAGACAGAATTAAGGTGGCGAAAATGATGTTTGCTGGGCTTTTATTTGGCGCAATAATTACCACCTTGTTTTACCTATTGCCTTGATGAGTTAAAAACTTGTTTTTGAGAATCCTGAATCGTTTCCTAATTCACCACCGTATTTACTAAATACTATTAGGAGACCTGATATCACGTTGATGGCTTCCGTAATTTCAAATTTTGCGTAGCGAATTTGAAATCTTCTTTTATTCACGATTCTATTGTTCTTTTTTGTTCATATGGGCTTTGCCGAACAGGCATTTTTAATGCCGTTGCGTAATACATTCTGAAAATTAAAACTGTCGCGATTATAAATCGCTAAAATGGGTATTTCAGATTACGCAAGCTAAATGTGAAATTACTGGTGTCGTTGCAAAATATATTACTTAAAGTGCGTATGATAAGAGCCCAAGGCTCGGGGAGTGGAGAAGACGCTTAGGCAAAAGAAAATGCAGCCTAAACGCGGCGGGGGGAGGGACAGATTTTCTTTATTTCGTTGATCAGCGTCATCTTCTGTTACTCTTTTACAAATTACCCAACAACTGCTACTTTCTTAAGAAAATCTTCTAAACTCAGCACCTCTATCTCTTTGTTGAGCTTGAAGCTTCTTTTTACAGGTGCAATAATATAATTATTCTTTGTTTTTAAATCTTCTATTGTAAGCACAAATCCTTTACTAAGAGAAGGTGTGCTCGAAAATTTAATTTCGATACTTGCTACCGGTTTTCCCGCTTTTACCAAAATCACATCGCATTCTGTTCCTGCTTGTGTTCGGTAATAAAAAAGTTCAAATTCTTCATGATAACGTTGGTATATTTGTTCTACAACAAAAGCTTCCCATGAGGCTCCTAACGCAGGGTTAGAAAGAATAGAAGCATAATCTTTAATTCCTAAAATATGGTGCAATAAGCCGGTATCGCGCACATATACTTTTGGTGCTTTCACCAATCTTTTTTTACCATTATGAAAATACGCGGGTAACAATCGAATTAAAAAAGCTTCGCTTAAAAAATGAAGATAGCGAGTTAAAGTCGGACTAGTTAACTGCATCGATCTGGCCAACTCACTAGCGTTTAAGATATTGCTATTGTAATGACACAGCATAGCAATTAAGCGATGCAATATTGTTGGCGACACCTGTAGGCCCAACAAAGGAATATCTCTCTCTACATAAGTCTTAATAAAATTTTGATACCATGCCGTTTTAAAATTCGCTTGATTTGTTACAAAAACATCTGGAAATCCGCCTTCTATCCACAACCTTTGCTGATCTACTTTTTTTATTTCTAAAGTATTCAAAGTGGTTAACTCTACGTAAGCAATTCTACCCGCTAAGGTTTCCGACGAATCGCGCAATAAATCGGGCGATGCCGAACCCAATAAAATAAATCTTCCAGGCTTTTTATTTCTATCTATAACACTTCTTAATAAAGGAAATAAATCGGGCTTTCTTTGAATTTCATCTAGTATGATACATTTATCTTTATGCTCCTCAAAAAACAAAGTAGCTTCATTCAATTGAATCAAATCATCGGGATATTCCAAATCAAGATAAATAGATGTCTTGGCTGAAACCATTGATTTTGCTAAGGTTGTTTTACCTACTTGGCGCGGACCAATAATAGCTACCACAGGGAAAAATTGTAGCAATTCCTTAATTTTTATGCCTAATTCTCGTTTTATCATCCTTGTAAATTTAAAGATATATTTTAAATATACAATGATGCTAATCTAATTCTTTGGCAAAAAAAGTTTAGTCCTCCTGTAATTTAAAATTTAGCTTGCGTAATTTGAAATCTTTTTTGTCAAGTAGTTGCAATGCCGTTGCAAAATATATTACTTAAAGTGCGCATGAAAAGAGCTCCTCGCTCCGCTTAGCGTGCATCCGTCAGCGGACGGACGAGTTTTTCTTTACGCTAAGTGGTCTCAACACTTTAGAGGCTTCGCCTCGCTAATATAATAAATTAAGCCGAAGGCTTTGGGAGTGGGAAAATCGCTTAGCGAAAAAGAACCCTAAGCGCGGCGGGGTGGCGATTACTTATAGTGCTTCAGATCGATATATTGAAGATGATTTAATTTCCATTTTCCGTCTTCAAAGATGAAATTCACAGACACCGTATCGATGAGTTCTTCTGGTATAGCCCATTTGAAAAATGCTTTATTATCTATTTCTGAGAAGTTCAAAACGACCATATTATCAAAAATAGGAGTGCCGACCTGTCCACCGTACCATGTATTAAAATCCTGAAAGTCAAAATAAATAAGACCAGCCTCAGCGTAATTTGAATCATTTTGAATTAATGAATCTATTCGCATTCCTATTTTTTTATATGTCATTAAAAAATCTCTTGAAAAGAAATCAGTTTTTTTCATGGTCAAAAGATGGTTTGCAAGCTTATGTGTGTCTAATCTAATATTCAAATGATTGGAGTCGATTATTTCGTAATCCAGAATGTCTTGATGATCACGCCATCTATAAATGTTTAT
This sequence comes from Chryseobacterium gleum, assembly GCA_945903925.1. Classification (GTDB taxonomy): domain Bacteria; phylum Bacteroidota; class Bacteroidia; order Flavobacteriales_C; genus JAHEZL01. The sequence goes on along the minus strand of CAMDPJ010000219.1, from coordinate 236 downwards.
TAAAAGGTTTCTTAAAGTAACGCTATCGGTATTCATATTACTTTCGTCCTTCGCTAGAGAAGGACTGTCAACCGAATCGTTGTTGCATGAAACTCCCAACAAAATAATAAACAGAAATAGAAATATTCTCATATCATTTGAAATTACAACTTCACCACCTCTCCATTCCTCAAACTCTCCAACACCTTAAAAGTAACCTTACTTACCGCATACAAATCCTCAAAGCTTATCGCCGG
>CAMDPJ010000218.1 GCA_945903925.1 Chryseobacterium gleum | reverse complement strand
TTGCTACATAACAATGAAAGGCTTCGTTATTAAATAAGTCACGCCAAAAATCAGCACCATTACCATCCGCATCGGTTACTTGAAATCCGGTAGTTATGCTTCCGTTTGCAAATTCATCTCTGCCACAGGCTCTGTTGAAGTCCCACACTGGTCCGGCTCTCAATTTACCGTTTCTATCTTTGTGAAAGTAGGTACTAAACTGGTACGCATCCACATTCGATGTCAATTCATTGAGGAGCATAAAATCGACAAAAGTGGGTACATCAATGATGGATGAATAACCATTCGCAATACTAGAATTTTTCTGTGCTGCAGCAGTAGTTAAAGCATCGAACTGACTTTTTATAAAATCATTTTGTTTGGTAGTAATAAGATGAGCTTGTGGACTCACATGCACAAAGTCAACAAAATTAAGAATAGTGCTGTTGGGATACTGCCAAGCAGGTTGCTCATTTGGATTAGGTCTGTCGCATTGTGTGATATATCCACCTGTAAGTTTCGCATCGGCAGTATCACTTGTGCTCATCTTAGTAATGTTCACCCTATCACTACCCACTTTAATTTGTTCGGTGAGCATATAAATACCATAGTAAACATCATTTACAATAATTTCACAATGCTTGCCTCTACAGGCGTATTGTCCTAAGTTGCTTGACAAATTATACGCTAAAAAATCTCTACTAAAAGTAGAATCATAAGCAAAACTATTTAGTATCCAATCGTTGTCTTTTGGCATACCTAAAATAGATACATTGTTGCTGCTTACGTTATCGTTTTTAACAGCTTTTATACTGTAAGGTTTTAGGAAGAGATTGAGAAGTAGAGCCCCGTACTTCAATTAGAATTCTTCCATCGTAATTGAGCAATAAAGGATTACTTTGATCGCTCATATAATTTCTACTTCCATCTTGATGGTAAATTATTTTCATGCTAGCCCCTATCTTGGGATCATCTGGAATAGTCTGTTGGTTATCGGTATTAATGATGACAATCGGCAAGTTGCTGCTTGTAAATATTTGTGCTTGCGCTATACTGGCAAAGAATATTACAAGCTGTATTAATAACAGTTTTCTCATATTAAATATTTTAGGTAAAGTTTAAATAGGCATGCCCGCTTTGCAAAGCGAACATACCTTGCTTTTCAAATCACTGAAGTTCGATTACAATCAATTTTATATTTGCCGCACAAACTAGGTGAAATAGGAGTGGCATTTTTCGCTGAAGTTTATTGCAGATTGAACTATCTCGTTAGTGATTTTAGGTTTTTATTTATTGTTTATTTATACTCCCTTTCATCGAGCTTTTACACTCAACTAAAAATTATTTTTGAAATACAATTGTTTTCACTTTATCGTCAATTTGCAAAATGTACATGCTGTTTGAATAGGCATCTAAACTAAATTGGTTAGCTCCCTTCTTAACAGTGAACTGCATGACAAAATTTCCTTGAATATCATACACTTTTGCTATAGAATTTTCTCCAGCATAGGTGAGTACAAAATCGCCATTAGAAGGATTTGGAAAAACATCAAAAACGAGAGACTCTGGTTCGGTAATTTTTAATCCTATATTTCGCTCTTCACTAATTTCAACGAAATCTAGATTCATTCCATCATTTTCAAAAAATACTTTAATGATGTGATTGCCCTTGGTTAGGTTCATTTTCTGGGAGATTAGGTGATTAATATAATTGTTGATACTTCCTGTAGAAGGCAATTGAATGGTTCCAGTTACATTTTTATCGTCTACTTCAATATGTAACATAGCAGGCTGCACGGTTGAATACTGAAATGAGAGTTCGTAAGTAGAAGTAGAATCAACATAAACATGATACTTCAACCACTCACCACTTTCAATAGAATCAACACTGTACTGCGTAGGTGAGTTAACAAATTGTTTGATATCTACACCTTCGTTGGTTCTATAAAAATTACCACCATTGGCAAGTGTTTTATCTAAGTAACCAATACCCATTCCTCCTTTATCATATTGCTCTGCTTCGATTTTACCTGGAATAAAAATTACGTTATTGCCAAACGGACCTTTATCGTGTAAACTGTAAACGCTGTTTCTTATTTCGCTCAAAGAACCAATGATAAGTTGATATTCAAATTCGTACACCGAATTTTTCATTAAACTGCTTAAAGCAACCGGAGAGATGTAGGAAGTAGAGCTGCTCATGCTTTCGCCACCCACAGAGCCAGTCATACCTGCCAAAAACTTGTAATTATTGGTATTGTAAACGGCCATTCCCCAAAGTGTGTCATTCACAAAGGCCATCCAATCTTCATTAACCTTATTGTAAATTCCCCAAAAATGATTGGTTTCTAATTTCACAGTTGCAGGATGACTCATGGTGTCGTTGGTGAATGGCTTTGAACCTGAATAATAGTACAAATTTTTAAGGGCTGAAATTGGATATACTGCAGGTAACTCTTGGCCTTTAACAACACCTTCACCGTAAATATTATCTGTTCGGTGACAAGTGATTTTGTTTTTGATATGCAAAACATTTCCCGATAAATAGGTCCATTGCTCCATCTCCGCCTCGGCAGGCATATTGTTCATATCCCACAACATTGGTACGCATTTCACATACATACTATCTACGCCATTTGTTTTGTGTTCAAGTATTTGAGCTCTGTTTTTGTACACATCACCTGCTTGAATTGGATTCCATTCCCACGGACTCCATGAAGGGCTTTGTCCGTCTTGTTGGCGGTTTAGTTTATTTCCAGCATAATACGATTGTTGAATGTATCTTCCTTCATCATGAATGTTCACTAAATTTCTATTGGTTCCATTTGCAGATATGTGATTGATCGCACCTCCTCTAAACAAATCCTGCCCAACTTTAACAATGCCATTGTCTAAGAAAAAATTCTCTTTTGTAAATTTAACGTAATCGATGTAAACAGAATAAGGCGCAAGAGTTCCATTGCCTAAATCAATTCTTATTTGAGTAATCAAATCTTTCCAGTTTGGATTACTCACTAAATCGATACTATAAGTTTTAAAAGTGGCATCGGCTTTACTTACAGCAATATTTGCCGATTTATTTTGATTCCAACTGTTGTCTTTATCAGTAATCCAAAAAACCTGAAACTGCGTTTCATTGCTAAAATTTTGCAGAGAAACTTCCAATGAGGTGTACAACTCGGCACTAACGCAAATGTCGGCAGGTGATTTAATGTAAGGATCAGAACCTGTAATACTCAATTGTAATTTACCTCCTGTCACCGCTTCACTTACTGAATGTTCCATAAGCCAATTTTCCTTATCGATAGTAAAATTCCATACATCGGTTTTAGGAATAAATGAAATGTTATCAATAGCAACCTGTCCGCCATTGTTGGTACCTAAGTCAAGTCGAAGTTGATAAATATTGTCCTTCCACAGTGAGCTCGAACTAAAATCAACATAATAGGTGCTAATAGCACTTTGTGCAGTTTTAACAGCAAAAGTCAAAGATTTCTGTTGATTCCACGACTTGTCTTTATCAGTCAAATAAAACAGCTGAAAAGTAGCGTCACTGCTGCTATTCTGCAATTGAATTTTCATAATTTTTTTATCTGCAGCACTAAAATTCAAGTTAGTTGAAGAAACCATATAGGGGTCGCCACCTGTAATATTCATTGTTACAATACCTCCCGAAATACTCGATTGTGTGAGCTGATTGGCCAATGTCCATCCCTCCAAAGTGTTATTGTTAAAACTCCAATTAAATGTTTGCGCAAAAGTTTTATGTGATAAAAGGCTCACCAAAACCATAAATGCTAAAGTGAATTTTTTCATAAAATTTAATTTTAAATTAACTTTTACCACGATTAAATTTAACAGCTTATTTGATACGAAATACGCAGTCAAATTTTGGTAAAATCATTACAGTAATTATTACTTATTGATTTTTAATTAGTTGCACTTTAAAACAGTAAAAACAATACCGTCCTAAACGTTTTTTAAAAGTAAAAAAATAAGAGAAAGAA
>CAMDPJ010000217.1 GCA_945903925.1 Chryseobacterium gleum | reverse complement strand
ACGGATTCCCCGGTTAGTTTTAATTATGTAAAAGGCACAATATTACCCGGAATATTATCTGTAAAAAGAGAGAATAGCAGTATTGTTCCTAAATATTTGCGTGTTTATATAGATTTTGACGAAAATGGTTCATTTAGTTCTACTGAAAAGATTTTTGATTATTCAATTCCAGTTTGGTCAAACGATGTATTAACTAAAACCGTAACATATAATATTTCTGTTCCAACAAGTAAGACTGTTATATTAAATTCAGCATATAAACTTAAAGTTGAAGTTGTTAATGCTAATAACCTTGGAGAAGGGCATGTATACTCGCTATTTTTCAAATCTTCATCCGCAAAAACTAGTGAAGAATCTCAATCTGATGTTGAACAAACATATAATTCACGTCAATATGAAGAAAACGTAGCCGATGTTTTAATATATCCAAATCCGGCTAATGATAATTTTTCAATAAAATATTTTTCAAATGAAAATTATGAAATTAATATAAATTTAATATCAGAAACAGGACAATCAAGATTTCAAAAAGATTATAATGTTTTTAAGGGAAATAATTTAATAAATATTTCTACAGAAAGTTTACCTAAAGGGGTTTTTATTGTTGAAATAATTGGTAATAACGGAGTCAAAGTATATAAGAAAATGGTAATTCAATAATGAATAATTTTAACTATTGTGTCGGGATTAGCTGACACAATAGTTAAATCCATGCTCTTTGAGTTTCCCTGGCTAAAGAATAGGGTGACGAATAGGGTGACCGAATAGGGTGACAGTGACCCTATTATTTTGCATTTAATTTTTGTTTTTTCGGTCTCCCTGCTTTTTTTAACGCAAAACTTCTTCCACTCAATTTTTGTACTTTCGCTGTGAATTTCTCATTCCCTAAAGGACTACCTGTGCTTGTTTTACTTCTTATTTCAGATATAATATCATCGTTTAACTTCTCTTTTAAATACTCCTGCCAATCATCAATTTCTAAATAATTACTTATTGAATCGAGTGCGATTTTACCCTTTCCTGTAATTCTCATTTTGGCGCTTGTCCAATTATAACTTGCGCAGTTCTCTCTTTAAGCGAAGCGCCTTTGTGTGCAAAAATTACTGTGGTTTAGTTTAAAAAACTTTGAAGAAATAAGTGACAGCGCCCTGCTTTAAATAGCTGCCGGCCCTATTTTTATGAGTCAATCTTAATGAAAAATGGTTCCTTAACAGTATGAACTTTGAATCTTGGGCAGGTGGTCAGTTTGCTTCGGCACGAGGTGGTCAGTTTGGATCGGCGAAGGGTGGCCACATTAAATCGGCAGTGAGTGGTCAAGTTGACCGGCGACTGCAAGTCCAATTCTTAAAACTACGAAATTTGATGCCAAAAAGAGAAAAGAGTTTTTTGTATTGAAAATACTATAATTTCTTTATCGGGATTTGTGCCCTATAACTCTATGAAAAGAGGATGCAAAAAGAACTCCTACCGCATCCGCCGCAATATCCCAAGCATCAAAGCTTCTTCCCAACCGCATTGCTTCTTGCAATACTTCAATCAACACGCCATAAGCAATTGCAACAATTACGGTAATTAAAACTGCTTTCGCTTGCACTTTTTTATATTGATTCTGCAAGCTCAAACCACGCATCCAGAAATAAGATAAAACAAGAAAAAGAGCAACATGAATTACTTTATCGAAATGAGGAATGGCCGATTCCTTTTGAGATTGAAAAGGGTACAAACACAAAAAAGCAACTACAATGGCAAGTACAATACCTTTATAGTTGATCTTTAAAAACAATGTTGAACTATTATTCTCCAATTATTGCTTTGTAAGCATCGGCTGAAAGCAATATAGCCAATTGCGAAGCATCAGAAACTTTAATTTTTATCATCCATCCTTTTCCGTAAGGATCGCTATTTACCAATTCGGGTTGAGCCTCAATCTCTGCGTTCAATTCTAACACTTCACCTTTTACAGGCATAAACAAATCAGATACTGTTTTAACTGCTTCAACAGTTCCAAAAACCACTTCAGCATCTAATGTTTCACCAATTGTTGCGATGTCAACATACACAATATCACCTAATTCTTTTTGAGCAAAATCGGTAATACCAATGGTTGCGATGTCACCATCAACTTTAACCCATTCGTGATCTTTAGTGTATTTTAATTCGGCAGGAAAGTTCATTTTTTTGGTTTTTAGTGTTGAGCAAAGATAGATAAAAAGCTAAAAGTAAAAAGCTATAAGCCAAAAGGTTTTTCAACCACTTAAACATTGAACTTTAAACCCGCCAAAAGTCGGGCAGGCATTTGAACCTTGAACGATTAAAGCGTATATCTTAAAGACAATCCGCCATTCCCATTAGAGGAAGGAAATGAGTTGGAAGTAACTGGCTTATTTAACGTGAAATCGTAGAACAAACGGATGTTTAATTTATCACTTAAAACATAATCGGCAGAAGTTTTAAGCATCATGATATTTGAGCCGTTCACGGGCTCTTCTTTTCCGTCAATCTTATGAATAACATTTTTGCTACTGGTGATAGATAAATCGGCACGAACATCTAAATTACTTTTGACTTTTTTGCCCAATATTTGGAAAGGTAATTTCACATCCTTAAACTTATAACCTGTGCCTGCGGCGATGGTTAAATTCGACAGTTCGTTTACTGTAAGTCCGAGCAAATTTAACGAGACCGTGCGTGTTTTCTTGAATTCGAATTTGGCAATCCAACTGCTTTTTAAAGTAGCATCTATTTTAATTAAGGGATTCAAACTTTCACTAATATTTACAGTGGTAATAGTATACTGAGGCTCAAAACCTGCTGGATTGGTTACAGTGGTAAAACCTTTGCCATCATTTTGAAATAGTGGGTTTTGGGTAACACTCTGACTCATTGTAGAAGAATATGCATGACTCATGGTGAAAGATTGAAAATGCTTTTTGATGAGAGCAATTTGCATAAAACCATCGTAGTTCAATCGCCAGTTGGGCATGGGCAATTTTTTAAATAAACTCAAATCGGAAGACCCCGCATTTTTACCAGTGTAAGCCGCAACAAATGATTGCAACAATACCTCACTTTGCGTTCTACCATAGCCAGTATAAAAACCATCGGCTTGCTGCGTATTGCTGCTGTATGGATTTTTCGCAGCCAATCTGCTCGCCACTACCGCTCTGTTGCTTTTAAATTGCTCGTAAACCGCCGATGTGGCATCAGATTTAGTTTCAAAAGCAGAACCAATAGTAAGTACTGTAATGCTATACGATTGCATCAAGGTATTGGCAAAAGTAGTTACATCGTTGTTCTCATCTAAACGATAAACAAATGCTGAATCGCGATTGTAAGAGCGCGATGCCGTTAACTCAATTCTCATTTTTTTAATGGGCTCGAGGGTAGCCTTTGCGTTCATATTGTTGGTGTAATTTCTAGTGAATTTGGTATTCAACGAATCGGAATTTCTTGTTAACCAACCCGCTTTTGCAGCTTTCTCTAAAATATTGTTTTGTTGCTGTCCCGTAATAAATTTAAACCCTGGAGACATTTGATCTAAATTCAAACCTAGCATTTCTGTTTCAGCATCATAACCTGGCAGAAAAGTTCCATTGGTTTCGGTATAAGTGAACGATGCATTACGCACCATCATCATCATGCGCAAACCAACTTGTGCCAAATCAATGCTAGGTGCCTTTTCTTTTTTAGAAGTGTCGTTACTTACTTTAGGTGGCTTAGAAACATTGTTGTTTATCTTTTTTAAATAAGCCGACTTATTGTAAAAATTTACCAAATTGAATTGCAAATTCAATTGTTTTGAATTGCTATTTGAAATAGTATTGCCTGTAGATTGAAAAGCCAAAGGTGCTGCCTGCCAATCCATTTTTGATGCATATTTTACCGTTCCCGTAATCCAATCGGTAAAGGGAATTTTTCTAAAAGGAATATCGTAACTCACATCCCATGTTTGTGAAAAATTGGTGTTTCTACCAAAAAACAGGGGACAGACGTAACTTTTCCATTCATTTATTC
>CAMDPJ010000216.1 GCA_945903925.1 Chryseobacterium gleum | reverse complement strand
AAATCAAACTGTTACAATACTCATCATTGAATACAGTAGTTTTGTATGTATCTCTGTCTTTGTAAATTATTTTCTCTTCAACCAAACAACCTCGCGTATTATATTTATATGTAATAAAAATATTTCGCTTTGTTTTCCTTGAATCCGCATCGACAATAAGCGAAGGTTCAAAATAACCAATGGTTTTTAGTAATCCGAATCTATTATATTCTCTATAAGATTCATAAACATTTGAAGCTCCAAACTTTCCCAACATAATAATGTTTCCTGCCTTATCGGTGCGATAAGAGAAAACAGTGTCTACTTTTTCAGGCGTTACATTAAATTCTAAAATCATTTTTTGTTCTACTAAAAAATGTTGTTCCTTTTTATTCCATAAGACACCATCCTCATAAAATTCAAAATATACAATAGAATCATTGGACCTAATTATTTCGTAGTTTTTTATTGAATCAGGATATGTTAATAAACCATTACCTACAAAAATCAAATTGCCTTCTCGATCATATTTATTTACTTCAAAAGTACCTTCTTTTAAATTTGATGTTTTTATTTTACTTACATTACCTTTTAGATTTCCAATTGTTAAAGAATTATTTTTCTTTCTTTGCGAAATGCAACCTAGATGAGAAAGCGCAAATAGCACAACCAATCCTTTTATAAGACATCTACTTATCATGATTTCAAAGTCAAAACCGTTAACATCATAACACTAAACCCAATTGCGTATAGTAACCAAAATAGCATCTCTAAATTTCCCCAAAATGCATCGCTTTTATTTTCAAAGGCACTCATTATTGACTTCAAGGTCGCTTCCTGTTTATAATAATTATTTAGCAAAAATAGAACCGCCAACCAAACAATACCACTTATCGTAAGTCCAATAATTTTATTTATGTCCAAATACTTACAGAAATGAAATAAAAAAGAAAACACAAACATGAACCCCAAAAAAGCAATTAATGAAGAAGAATGCCACGCTGGATTGTTTTTTCCATTTTTTGACCTTAACATGATTTTATATGCGACAGCCAATAGATTAATAGAAACCTTCATAATGCTATTTTATTATATTGCTAGGATGTGTCATATCTTGAGTTGCCTGAAGCTCTTCATTTTTGGTTTTAAATCTATCTTTCATTTCGTAATTATGTTCTTGAAGAAGACGCTCCGCTAAATCCTTTATATTATCTCCAATAAAAAAATCAATAACAAACAACACAGGAATTGCCGCTGGAAAGGCGACTGAGACGACTTTAATTGTTACTTGATACGCAAAATCAGCTTTATTCTTAGCACTTGGATCTGTAATGACTTTACCTGCGCTAATCACAACACTAACAACTTCAGCAACGTCCCCTATAGGCTTTAAAACTTTATTAGCTTCATCCGCTATTTCTTTTCCTATTTTTTTTGCTTTTTCTAATCTATCAACAGCAATAGTTCCTGCACCAGCTGTAGTGTTCGTTGTTTCTGCACCAGCTTTAACTCCATCAACAAATTTCTCCTTATCACTTTTTTTCTCAACCACTTTTTCATCTTTTTTTTCGTTATTTGTGGCAGTAGAAGTATTTGTTTTTACGCTACTTGTCGTTGCTGTTTCTGCTTTAGATTTCGCCGATTCCTTTAAATCTGTTGTATTACTTGTTGTTTCAGTATTCGTTGCTTTATCTTTTTGCTTAGATGGATCGACTACCTCATAATACACACCTCCTTTTATTACATATAGGGGATTAGTGCCTTTATTATCGTACAAAACTTTAACATTTTCTTCTGTAAGCTCTACCCATCCGTTCGTCGGAAGTTTTTTTCGTTCATCCGAGCCCATTGGCACTAAGACATATTCTTTACCACCTGACTTAAATATCTCAGTTCCTTTATCCCCTTTCACATCATTCAACCCAATCGGATTATTATCCATACTCGTATACGGACTCTGCCAAGGTTGGAACACAGGGTCAACACTAAACCATCTTCCCAATCTTGGGTCAAGCTGTCTAAATTCGGTCGTATAAGAATTTCCTGCGCCACTAACCTCATTATCCTTCTCTGAGCCTTGGTAGCCGAAGCGATATGAACCAGAGAAGCCACGGCCTGCCATCTCCATACCAAACTCATGATAGTCGTGAGACTCTTCGATAACAGCCATGAAGTAAGATTCTTGCTCGTTAGAACGAGAGATAGAAACACGAAGGTCGTCGAATAAAGTTGACTGAAGACCCTTTTAAAGCTGCAAGTTTTTTCAATGAACGAGGGTTCTAATTTAAATAAAAAAGCCTAAAACATTACTGATTCAGGCTTGGATTATTATAACTCAATATGTCTTAACCCTTATTTAATTTCTTATACTTTGAAATTAACTTCAGTAATTTAGGAGTGTTCCCTTTCTCAAAACATTTAGGAGTAGAAAAATATTTAACAATTTCCCCCTGTTTGATATGAAAAGAGAATCTCAACTGATTTAATTCCTCGTTGTTTTCCATCACAAAAACCTCATCTGCATCTAGATATATTTCATCTAAATTCTGCAAGCCTAAGTTGAAATTTTCAATTAATTTCTCTTCAGAAACATAATGACCTCCACCCGCCATTCTTTTGGCAACCCTCGCTTTGCTGTGTTCAATATTATCTAAACATAAATAAACAATCGAAATGTGATAACCATTATCAGCAAACGGTTTAATAGCATGAAGCTGAGCAGGAAAACTTAGATTATTCTCAAAACTAAATGGCTCCTTCTTTTTTATCGCTTTGTTAGCCCACTTATAAAACAGTTTTTCCAGTTGATTTTCCTTCACTGTTTGATACCTTAACATATCATGAGGCAACTTCGATTCGTCAATGAACCGTTCTAAGTAATCTAAGTTAATTGGATTTGTGGGTAAGAAATTTAACGCAAGTAACAGATTTGAATAAGTTGATTTCCCTGCACCGTTAGGTCCAGCTAACACAGCTAACTTCATTGATACTAGCGACTATACTCTAATATTTCCTCTTTCAAGTATCCATCAGAAACACCTTCTGTTATCTCTTTCAAGTGAACTGAAACATATGCTTTTAAACGAGATTCATCAGTAGGATACTTACTAAAGTAGGCTTCCAAATCTGTGTTCGAGATAACAATCTGCTGGCTTGAATTTGATTTAACTGCTTTCATAATTGAGGAGCGAAATTACAAATAAATACGACTTCAGTGTGATTTTGTTTTTGAAAGGTAGTAATAATATTTGAATTACCCCATCAGGGGAACTGTCAAAATATTCTGGTTTAACTCTTCTGTCTCGTCCTGAAATAGGTTTACACTAAAATGTAAACGAAATGAAATATAGAACATCACAAAAAGAGAAAATTGTATCGGAGTATTTGACGGGAGAACTTAGTTATCGTAATTTAGGATTACAATCTGGTATTAATTTCAGAATGATTCATAAATGGGTTATGAAGTACGAAGGCAAAAAGCAGAAACAAAAACTTACAGAAACAGTTCCGCAAGAGGATAATATACCCCTTTCTTCGGATTTGAAACAGCTACAGGCAGAATTACGTAAAGCTCAATTGCACAACAAGTTGCTCAATGCGATAATAGATATAGCAGAAGAACAATTAAAAATTGATATTAGAAAAAAGTCTGGCACCAAGCGGTAGAAACAGTAAAACAAAGTGAGCCTCGTTGTGTAAACGAGCTTTGTTTACTTCTTGGTTTTAGTAGGCAATCCTACTATCAGGGCATCAATTTCATTCAACAAAAAGCATTTAAAGCTGATATCATTATTGAAGAAGTCTTGCGCTATCGCAAGGATCAAAAGCGAATTGGTACGCGAAAACTATTGCATGAAATGCAGCAGTTTTTAGTCGCCCATAGTTTTGAAATTGGTAGAGATGCCATGTTCAATTTGTTATCCAAGCAAGGAATGTTGATTACAAAACGAAAACGCATAAAAAAGGGACAGACGTAAATATTTATTTAATTTCTTTCTTAGGTCTTCCGCTTTTTCTAAAGGTGAAACTTTTACCTGTGAGCTTTTCTATTTTCTTAATGAATTTA
>CAMDPJ010000215.1 GCA_945903925.1 Chryseobacterium gleum | reverse complement strand
CTTTCCTTTCTTACAAAAAATTAGATGCAAGTATTGAAAGCGACACAGTTAAGTCTTTTCCAAATACAGGCTATCACAGAACGATTAACGAACTAGAAAAAAAAGACCGATGCACCGAACTCAGTTTTGGAAATTCCATTACCTATCAATGGCAAAATATCAATATTGGATTCAACGCATTGTTTCTAAAATATTCTCTGCCTTTTGCAAGCGATTCCAACTATTACAAAAGCAAAAGTATTCTTTCGGGATTTCAACTTATGCATAGCATAGATTATTCATGGCAAATCAAAAACATTAATTTATTTGGAGAAATAGCAATGAATAATAATTATAGTATTTCATCTCTTAACGGCATGGTGATTAGCTTGAATAAAACGATAACCTTTTCTTCACGAATAAGACAATTTTCAAATCACTATTATAATCCTTATGCGCATACTTACAGCCAAAGTAGTTCGCCTAAAAATGAAGAAGGAATCGACTTTAGCATCTTATTGCATCTTAGAAAAAATGAACATTTGTTAATGAATTACGACATCTATCATCATCCCCAAATAAAATACGGCGTAAAACGACCATCGCACGGCAAAGAATTCTCCTTACTTTACCAAAGAGAATTCAATCAAAAAATGAATTTTTATGTGCGCTATCATTTTAAAGAAAAAGTAGAATTATTCGATAAAAATGAAATTAAAACACAACATAGCTCTCACCAAATTAGAGCTCATCTCCATTGGAAAATTGCGCACCAATCTTCCTTATCGATAAGAAGCGAAATGCATCTTTATGAAGACAAAACAGGCTGGTTAACTTACTTAAACATCAATCATCTTATCAAAAACTCTCCCATCCATCTTTCATTTCGATACACACTATTTAATATTTCCGATTACGATGCGCGCATATATGCTTATGAAAACGATGTGATGTATGCCAGCGCTACGCCAGCATTTTCATCACAAGGAAATCAAATTTACGGCATGTTGAAATATAGAATAAATGAACATTGGTCGGCATGGTTAAAATACTCCACCAAAGAGCTAAAAATTCAAATCGTGTGGGACAAATAAAATAAGGAATAATTTATCTTCCTCCAGCAAAGGCAAACTGAATTAAGTTCGCCCCCATTTGCAAGGATTGCTGATGCTTCATTGGAGAATCTTTATGCACCTCAACATCTTCCCATCCGTCACCTAAATCGGTTTCAACAGAATAAAAGCACACTACTCTTCCTTCGTAAATTAATGCATAACCCTCTGCATCTTTGGCATCATGCTCATGTATTTTAGGAATGCCATTTGGAAAAGAGAATTTTTGATGATATACCGAATGTGATGAAGGAAGCGAAATAAAATCCAATTCGGGAAATACTTTTTTCATTTGAGAACGAACAAACTGATCCATTCCATAATTGTCATCAATATGCAAAAAACCTCCGCCTATCAAATAGCTTCTCAAATTGGCTGCGTCTGCCGACGAAAAAACAACATTCCCGTGTCCGGTCATATGCACAAAAGGATATTGAAAAATCTCTTTACTGCCCACAAAAACCGTTGCCGTATTGGGATTGATATTGGTGTTTAAATTCTGATTACAAAAACTCACCAAATTGGGCAATGAAGTGGGGTTGGCATACCAATCTCCTCCTCCATTGTATTTCAACACAGCTATTTGGTAAGTATAAGTGGGACCAGTAGTTGTGAAAAAAGTAAAAATCAAAGCTGAAAACATTAACAGCATAGCTAACATTAAACTTTTAACCTTCAACTTTGAACTCATTTTCCTAATCATTATTTACAATACCAAAAGCATGACAAGCAGCAATAGCAGCAGTTTCTACACGCAAACGCGAGTGACCCAAACTTACAGAAATATAACCATATTCTTTGGCAAATTTAACTTCATCTGGGGAAAAATCGCCTTCCGGACCAATCAATATCAGCGCATCATCTCCAGGTTGATATACCTTTTGCAACAGTTCTTCTTCACCCGTTTCTAAATGAGCGATAAATCCCTTGGGATGGTTTTTTACAAAATCTTTGAACTTTGTGAGCTCGTTTAATTTCGGACGAAAAGGCTGAACACATTGCTTCATCGTAGCGCTCAATATTTTTTGCAATCGTTCTACATTTAAATTTCTTCGCTCGCATCTATCGGTGAGTAATGGTGTAATTTCATCGACACCAATTTCAGTAGCCTTCTCAATAAACCATTCAAAACGATCAATGTTTTTGGTAGGCGCCACCACCAAATGTTTGTAGTATTTTCTTTTGTAAACAGGTAGATTTTCAACTATTATTACGCCACATTTCTTTTGATGCGCATCACTTATAACACCTTTACACAAAGTGCCTTTGCCATCAATTAAAAAAACCTCATCGTTTTCTTTTAATCGCAACACACGAATGGCATGTGCCGATTCTTCTTCGTTCAGAACAATCTCATTACCACCAGTATTTTCGAAATAAAAAACTTTCATAGTGCGCTAATATAAAGTGTAATCTTGGTTCAATAAACTTTTATCACATCCATATTTCCATGCGGGTAAGCCAAATTCAAAAGCGCCAACATCTGGACTTTCACCTTTAAATTCGTTGGTGATTTCAGGTATGATTGTGCCAAAATCAATAGCCTTTGCCCCTTTTTTTAATTGGAAATTATGATGCAAAGAATCAACAAACTGATTGGCTCCTGTGCTCAAATTAAATCGAATGTCTGTACCCGCATCAAAAATACCGTTCGCTAAATTATTATAAACACGCTGATTATACATATTTGAACCATCTACACCCCAATAATTTATTGCTTTACCGCAATTCCAAATGGTGTTATTATAAATCTCATGATCAAATGCATTCATCACTGTTTGAATTCCACTTAAACAATCGTAAACAACATTGTGGTGAATTAAATACTTCTTACCCTCCATATCAATATAAATGCCCACACCAGACTCTTTAGCATGATTTCCGTGCACCACATTGTATGCAATTTCTGAATCACCACCGTCAGTCATGTAGCAATAAGTTAAACCCAAATCATTAGCCAAATAACCACCATCATGCAAATGATTGTTTGTTATTGTTAAGTGTTGAGTGTAGTTGTGCGCAATTAAAAATTTACCAGCATTAAAAACATCACAAAATGAAATAGTATGCCCGTAACCTTTAGTGCCAATATTAGCTGTACCATTCCCCATCCAATTGCTATTACTTACAATACAATTAAAAACAGAATTATTTTCACCTTCCAAATAAATTCCACCACCCCAATTACCATCTACAATAGAATTTGAAATTGAACAATCCTGTGATTCACCTAGAAACTCTATAGCAGCATAAGCAGCGCCATTAGAATATTCATAAATTTTGGGCGCAGTACCATTGATAACATTTACTTTATCGAAAATAAAATTACGTACATCTTCCAACTGAATTCTTCCGCCCAGCAAAGAAATATTTTGAATAGAAACATTTTCTTGTTGCTTTGATTTAATAACAATATCATTTGTTTGAGCATTTAAAACTTCAGGTTTGTCTTCTAGCATTACATACAAAGTGTCTTGCTGCCAATGCCATTCATTAAGGGTATCTAAGGCATTAATATGCTTCAAAATATATCCCTCGCCATCACCTGTGTACCAGTTCACTTTTTGGTAATTAAACCAATAATCTTTCATTTTTAAAATGCTGTCTTTAGAACTCAAAACCTTCTCTACGTTTACTACCCATTTTTTGCCTGCAATAGCATAACACCATGCGCCGTTCCAATGGTTTTTTGTCCATGAATTTTCTATAAAAAAAGTAGAATCTTTTGAAGTATACAGTTTCTTCCAGTTTCTAGTACTGTACATTGACGTATCGAAATTTGGCCAGCGGGCAGGTAACAACATTTTATTTTTTTGAAACAACTGCGTCACTTCTTTTTTGCAATAGGCTTTGTAGTAATTCTTACCAATTTCCACCCAGTTTTTCACTTCTTGCGTTCCAGTAATAACAACTTTTTCGTTCGAAAATCCTTTAATACAAATTTCGCTTTTATTGAT
>CAMDPJ010000214.1 GCA_945903925.1 Chryseobacterium gleum | reverse complement strand
AAGCGATTAAAAACAGTAGTGATGCTAAAGTATTGAATGAAGTGACCAAATACGAAAAACAAATTCGCACGCAGCTTAACGCAATGAAATACCAAAACTTATTGAAAGCAGCTTTCGTTACCACTAAATCTGAGGCTAAATACCAATATACTTTGGCGAACGAAAATGTAGAGTTTGAAATTGGAAGTTTAGCTTTTGGCAATGGCATGGTGAACGATTCAACCATTAAAGTAAGCGATGAAGAATTACAAGCAGCTTACGATAAAAACAAAAACGACTACAAACAAAAAGAAGGTAGAGACATTAAATTGTTGTTTTTTCCACAAGAGGCATCGGCTAAAGATGAAGCTGCTCTTTTTTCAACAATGGAAGAAATTAAAGGGCGTTTCATCGCTTTCAAAGGAAACGACGCTACTTTTGTTAATAGCGAATCTGATGCTAACACGCCCTACGATGCTGCTTACCACAAAAAGAGTGATGGTTTACCAACTGCGCTTGATTCTAACTTTGCCTCTTTAGGCGAAGGACAAGTTTTCGGTCCGTACCAAGAGTATGGCGTTAACGGTAAAAAAGTATTGCGCGTAAGTAAAGTGTTAAAAGTTAAACAATTGGCCGACTCTATTAGAGTGAAACACGTGTTGATCTCCTTGAGAGGCTTGCCTGATGTTCCTGGTTCTGATAAATTTCCTATCACCTCTGAAGAAAGATTATTCGCAGTTGCCGATTCTTTGTACAAAAAATTACAAAAAACGCCAGCTTTATTTGATGAGATGATTGTTAAACATTCTGATGATATAATGACCAAAGCAATTGGTGGTGATATTGGCTGGGTGAATCAAACCAATAAGTTTAGCTATATGTTCGACTCTTGTATGCTAAACAAAGGCGCTGTAATGAAAATTATGGGTAGAGATGGTATTCACTTAGTAAAAGTATTACAACAAGGTGGTTTAACTAAAAAGGTAAACGTAGGAACTATCTCTCGTGAGCTTAAAATTTCTGATGATACAAAGTTCGCTATTCAAGCTACTGCCAATAAAGCTGCCGATTTGTTGAAAAACAAAAAAGAGAAAATCGACTCAATGGCTACTAAAAATGGCTACCGCATAATGCAACAAATGGCTTTAGGTAAAAACGACATTTATGTGCAAGGCTTACAAGGTGCGCGTGAAGTTGTAAAATGGACTTACAATGCTAACCTAGGTGATGTATCTAATGTATTTGATATCGCAGAAAACTTTGTGGTTGTCTCTTTAGAAAAAGAATATGAAGAAGGCTTTAAATCTGTAGAAGACGAGCAAGTTAAAAGAGAATTAGAAATGAAAGTGCGCAACGAGAAAAAAGCCGAAATTCTTCAAAAGAAAATAAACGATGCCATTGCTAAAGGCGCTAAATCATTGCAAGATATTAAAACAGCAATACCTGAATTGAACATTGAAAAAAGTACTCCTGCTCCACTTTCTGGCGGTACTATCTACTCTTACGAAAACGACGTAATTGGTATGGTGGGTGCTTTACCTGCTAAAACGATGTCGAAAGCTATTGTTGGCAGAAATGGTGTTTATGTGGTAAATGTGCTTGCCAAGTCGGGCTTGCTTCCAATTACCGATTTTACGCAAGAAGCAAACGATTTGAACAACAAAAACAAATCTTTGGTTGATCAGTTTATTGGTGATGCTTTAAAAACCAATGCCGATGTGGAAGACTATCGTTTTGAGAAATTAGATTAGACATATCAAGATTTTAAAAAATAAGGTTGGGCCAACACTCAACCTTATTTTTTTGAATTTTCTTACCAAAAAAGCTAGATTATGCGTTAATTGTAGCAGCGTTTAAATGAGTATCAATCTACACAAACATATTACCCTATTTTTGTTCTTGCTGCTTATTCATTTTGGCTACGCGCAAAGCAACAGCAATATTAGAACGAAAACTATTGTGGTTTCTAATGATACTTTGGTAGTCGACACCTTTAGTATCGTTCCTGGCAGCCTAATAAGCAACAACAATTCCTTCAGAATAGACAACATCAACGCACGACTCTTTTTTACCAAAGTAAACTTCGATACGCTGCAATTAAGCTATAGAGTTTTTCCATTTAAAGTGAATGCGCCTTTGATGCACAAAGACTCGGCAAGGATGAGCGTGGCTCCAATTTTAGTGAAAAATTTAAATAGTAAATCGACGGTAAAAGAAGATATTTTTAATACGGGCGGACTCAACAAAGGGGGCAGCATATCACGAGGGATTTCCTTTGGTAACAACCAAGATTTGGCCGTAAATTCTAATTTGAATCTTCAATTATCAGGTAAAATTTACGAGGATATTGAGGTGCTGGCCGCTATTTCCGATAACACCATTCCCATTCAAGCCGATGGAAATACCCAACAATTACAAGAATTTGATAAGGTGTACATTCAGTTTAAAAAGAACAATACACGCCTGCTCACCGGCGACTTTCAAATTACAGAAAGTACCGATAAGTTCTTGCGTTTCAACAAAAAAGCGCAGGGCTTAAGTTTCTCCACAGAATACAAAATGGCTACTTTGAAAAATGGCTTTCAACCTGTGCACCACAGCGCCTTAAATGTTGCACTATCGAAAGGTAAATTCTCGCGCTACCAAATCAACGGCGTAGAAGGAAATCAAGGTCCGTACAAACTACGCGGCGCCGAAAACGAAAGCTTTATTATTGTGCTATCGGGAACTGAAAAAATTTATGTGGATGGTAAACTGCTAACACGCGGTCAAAATAACGACTACATCATAGACTACAACAACTCTGAAATCACTTTTACCTCACAACAACTCATCACCAAAGACAAAAGAATCATCGTAGAATTTCAATATTCTGATAAAAACTATACGCGAACATTGCTGCATGCAAAAAATGATTTTACCTTCAACAAACTCTCTGTATCGCTTAATCTATATAGCGAACAAGATGTTAAAGAACAACAACTGCAGCAACAATTAAACGACGAACAAATTAAAATTTTACAAGATGTTGGCGACAGTATTCATCTTGCACTTTCACCAAATATTGACACCATGGAATACTCGGCCAATTATGTGCTGTATGAGAAAAAAGATACCATTGTTAATTCCATTACTTATACCATTTATCAATACTCTACTGATGCTGCAAAAGCTAAATATAGATTGGCTTTTAGTGATTTCGCACAAGGGAAAGGAAATTACATTTTTGCCAATTCATCGGTGAATGGACGAACATACAAATGGATAGCGCCTTTGAATGGCGTGCCGCAGGGTCGCTACGAACCTCAATCTTTGCTCATCACGCCTAAACAGCGCCAAATGGCCACTTTAGGGGCTAAATACAAACTCAATTCAAATACTATTCTTGAAGGCGAATTTGCCGTCAGCAACAAAAACAACAATATTTATTCAGACAAAGACAAAGGAGATGACAGTGGTATCGCCCTTCAACTGCATTTTGAAAACAAACAGAACAAAGACAGCAATTCCATAGCGTACAAAACCATAGCCGATTATCAATTGGTACATAAAAATTTCTCGGCTATCGAGCGCTTTAGAAGCACAGAGTTTGAGAGAGATTGGAACATTGCTGGACTCACCTCTATCAACGAAACGGAACACTACGGAACGCTAAAATTTGAAATGAGCAAAAGCACTACAAAATCAATCAACTTCAATTCCTCTGTTTTCACCAAAGGCAATTACTACAAAGGTCTCAAACTGGGTAGTGACGTTAAATACAACAACAAAATTGGCACATCTTTGTTGGCTAATACAAGCTTTTTAAAGAGCTATGGAACAAACGTAAACACGCAGTTTATTCGATACCAAGGTACCTTGTCGCAAAATGCAGGGCTGTTTGTTTTCGGACTCAAAACAGAACAAGACAACAATAGAATTTACGACGCAACAACTGATACGCTTATTCACAGTAGCTTTGTGTTTCAAGAAAACGGAGTGTTCATTACAACTGCAGAAACATTGAAAAACAGTTTTAATGTAAGTTTCCACAGACGAACCGATTACGGAGCTAAAAGCAACAGCATTGCTAAAAGCACGGTGGCCGATAATCTTCAAGCCC
>CAMDPJ010000213.1 GCA_945903925.1 Chryseobacterium gleum | reverse complement strand
GTGAGAGGAGAACTCACTGCAGAAGAGTAACATTCACCAATCCTTTTTCACCGCAATAATCGATAGCACTGCTGTATTTATAATGTTCGGGTAAACTAACTATCTCTTGCTTTACAGGATTATTGTGAATGTATTCTAGCTTTTGTTCGAGAAGAAAATTTGTGTCTAATTCGATTGGATGATATCCATCTTGCCAAATTTTAAACACAATATTTCTACTGTCTACTTTGCTGGCATATTGAAACTTTTTATATAGCCATTGACGCCTCGATTCGTTTTCATTTTGAATAGCATCGAAAAGTTTTTTGCTTGTGAATTTTTTGAAATCACGAATGATATCGGCAATAGTATTTTGTTCATTTCCTGCTGCAATTAAATGAATATGATTGCTCATTAGCACCCACGCGTAGACTTTTAATCCTTTGTTAGAAATACAAAAATTCAATGAATCGGTGATGATGGTTTTGTAATCGGGACGGGTGAATAAATCAACCCAATCGATGATAGTTGTAGTGATGAAATAAATCCCGTGGGGATTATTTGCTTTGAATTTGAAGGACATGTTTGTTAGTTAGGTGGGGCGAAGATAAAAATAAAATAAAAAAGGCAATGCAATTGCCAGAGTAGGAAGTCACGGGTCGGGAGACCCGCGCTATGGGAAGAGAGGGGTGTTAACTAATCCTACTCCACCCACTCTTCGGATCAGTCATTTCAAACAATCGTGCGGCGATGTATTTGTTTTCTGGCTTGCTAATATTTTCATCTTCGGTAAGAATTTCAATTGCTTTTTGTCGGGCGATTTGAAGCAGTTGAGAATCTTTCACCAAGTCGGCAATTTTAAAATCGAGCATACCGCTTTGTCGTGTACCTTCTATGTCACCGGGGCCACGTAATTTTAAATCAACCTCAGCAATTTTAAATCCGTCGGTAGTATCTACCATCGTTCGCATTCGTGTTTTAGAATCGCTGCTTAATTTATCGGCCGTCATTAAAATACAGTACGATTGATCGGCGCCTCTACCCACTCTACCACGCAGCTGATGCAATTGCGACAAGCCAAAACGTTCGGCGCTTTCTACCACCATTACCGATGCATTCGGCACATTCACGCCTACTTCGATCACTGTAGTTGCCACCATAATTTGACAAATTCCATCTTTGAAACGCTTCATCTCATATTCTTTGGCGTCGTTTTTCATTCGTCCGTGCATCACCGCAATTTGATATTCGGGCGGAGCAAAAGCGCGCAACATACTTTCATAACCATCCATCAGATCTTTGTAATCCATCGCTTCCGATTCTTCAATTAATGGATAAACAACGTATACTTGTCGGCCCAACGCAATTTGATCACGCATAAATCCAAACACGCGTAATCGTCCGCCATCTGTGAAGTGTAAAGTCTTGATAGGTTTTCTTCCCGGCGGTAATTCATCAATGATGGATGTATCTAAATCGCCGTATAAAGTCATGGCTAAAGTACGCGGAATAGGTGTTGCCGTCATCACCAAAACGTGAGGAGCCTTAGAATTTTTCTTCCATAATTTAGAACGCTGCGCCACACCAAAACGATGTTGTTCATCGATGATCACCAATCCTAAATTTTTAAAAATAACAGGATCTTCAATCAAAGCATGAGTACCTACCAACACTTGTAATTCTCCAACTTGTAATTTCTCTAAAACGGCTTGTCTTTCTTTTCCTTTTACCGAACCTGTAAGCAATTTTACCTGCACGTTTAAAGGCGTTAATAATTCTTGGAAAGAAGCAAAATGTTGTTGCGCTAAAATCTCTGTAGGCGCCATGATAGCCGCCTGAAAACCATTATCGAGAGCGATTAAAATACTCATCATCGCCACCATTGTTTTACCACTACCAACATCACCTTGCAGCAAACGATTCATGTGCTTGCCCGAGCCCATATCTTTCCGAATTTCTTTGATCACACGTTTCTGTGCACCTGTTAATTCAAAGGGTAAATATTTTGTATAAAAAGTGTTGAAATACTCTCCTACTTTATCGAAAATAAAACCTGCAAAAACAGTTTGATGCCCTTGCTTCACTTTTAGAATTCGCAGTTGCGCAAAAAACAATTCATCAAATTTTAAACGGGCAATAGCACGATTCGCCATCTCCATATTTTGTGGTTGATGAATTTGAAAATACGCTTGTTCACGCGACATGAACTGCATATCGGTGATGATCTCTGCGTTCAATGTTTCTGGAATTTTTCCTTTGAGTTGAGGCAATAAAACAGCCATTACCTTTTTGAGCCCTTTGCTATCCAGACTCCTATTCTTCATATTTTCAGAAGAATTGTATACCGGTTGCAAACCTCTCAATTCATTCAATGCACCAACAGAATACAAAGTCATTTCGGGATGAGAAATATTGAACTTGTTGTTGAACAAACTTGGCTTACCATACACGATATATTCTTTGCCCAGCTGCAAAGATTTCTTCATCCACTGAGCGCCTCGAAACCAAACCAATTCAAGTGTTCCTGTATCGTCTTTAAAAACAACACTCAACCGTTTAGCCTTTCCGCTACCCACTTCTTCGGCACTTAACAAAACCCCTTTTAACTGAACATAGTTATCGGGAACAAGCTGATTTATTTTTTGAAATTGTGAGCGATCAACATATTTAAAAGGAAAGTGATTGAGCAAGTCGATGAACGAAAAAATGTTCATGTCGAGCTTAAGAGTTTCGGCACGCTGAGGCCCAACTCCTTTTATAAATTCAACAGATGTTTTGAGGACATCGCTCATTGTAGAAATTTATTGAAAACTTTGCATTTGGCACAACTGAAAGTAGATGCCTTCTTTGGCAATTAAATCATTGTGTTTGCCGCGTTCTGCAATTTTACCTTTATCGAGAACAATGATTTCATCAACGTGCTGAATGGTGCTTAAACGATGTGCAATGATTAGAGAAGTTCTGTTGCTCATTACTTTTTGAAGAGCCTCTTGCACTAGTTTTTCTGATGCTGTATCTAAGGCTGAAGTTGCTTCATCTAAAATTAAAATTGCCGGATTTTTCAATACAGCACGAGCAATGCACAAACGCTGCCGCTGTCCGCCCGAAAGCTTATCTCCTTTATCGCCAATTACAGTTTCATAACCTTGCGGCAATTGCATAATAAACTCGTGAGCATTGGCAATTTTGGCAGCTTCAATCACTGCTTCTTTGCTGTAGTTTCCGCCAAAACAAATATTGTTTAAAACGCTATCGTTAAAGAGAACCGATTCTTGCGTTACTACTCCAATTAATGCGCGCAAATCGCTTAACGTTACATTTCTAACATCGATACCATCTACTAAAATCTCCCCTTTGGTAACATCGTAAAAACGAGGAAGTAAATCGGCTAAAGTTGATTTCCCTCCGCCGCTGTGCCCTACCAAGGCAATTGATTTTCCTTTTTCAATTACTAAATTAATATCGCTCAAAACCTCTTGTTCTTCGTATTGAAAATGTACTTTTTTAAATTCTACGCTTTTATTGAAAGTGATTTTTTGCGGATTCGCAGGATCAACAATGTTGTTTTCTGCTTTCAATATTTTATCAATTCTATCTATTGCTGCAGCACCTTTGCTAACATTGGTAAAAGAATTCGCGATTCCTTTAATAGGTGAAATAGCAGAATAAAAAAGTAAGATAAAAGCAATGAAAACAGAGCCACTAATTTCGCCCGCAAAAACAAAATAAATACCACCCACCAAAATGACTAAAGAAATGGTGATCATACCCAGCAATTCACTTGTAGGTGAGGCTAAATCACGTTTACGAAACAAGCGCACCGACAATTCAAAAAATCTTTCGTTGCTCTTTTCAAATTTCTCGTTGGTATATTTTTCTGCTCCAAATGCTTTAATCACTTTGTGGCCTGAAAGCATTTCTTCCATAATCGACAATAAATCGCCCATTTTGTCTTGCGCCTTGCCCGAAGTGCGTTTTAAACTTTTCCCCAAAAAGGCGATGGCTAAAACTGAAATTGGCGTGAATAACAAAATGAATAAAGTAAGATGCCAATCCATAAAAAACAGCAATCCCAAAATAATTACCAAACTCAAAGGTTCACG
>CAMDPJ010000212.1 GCA_945903925.1 Chryseobacterium gleum | reverse complement strand
AAAAACGCCACTTCCATATATGAATAAACTATTGATTGAAGACTCTTTGAATTTACCGCTTAAAAAAGAGTCTCTTTTTGATATCAATGTATTAAATACAGAGAGGCTATATATTTCCAACCTTTTTCAAAACAAAGGATATTATGATTTCAATGAATATTATGTGAATTATAAAGCAGATACAACGGTTGGTAATTATAAAGTTAATGTGGTTATAGAAATAGACAATCCGCTTTTGAAAAAAGAAGGTAGCGATTCTCTCAATTACGGAAAACACAGTAGATATCGCATAAGAAATATTTATGTACAACCCGATTTCAATGCCGCCCTTCCAAATTTGCCCAGCACAGACACTTTAACAGTAATAGGAGATATTTCTAGAAACAAAAGAACTTGGAAACTAGATACTACCATGATTAACTATATTTATCGAGATACTTTAAAATACAAGCCCACCCCTGTCAACAAATCCATTTACTTTAAACAAAATAAGTATTATCAGCTAAATCAGCATCAAGAAAGCTATCAGCAACTAAACAACTTAGGCATCTTCAACTATATTAAAATAGATTACAAAAAAGTAACTACCGATACTACACCTAAATTAGATGTGTACATCAAAATGAACTCTAAAAAACGCTACTCTATTTCTTTTGAAGGGCAGCTTACTTTTAGAGAAGGCTTTGGAGGTGGCGGCATTGTGGTATACAAAATAAAAAATCCGTTTAAAGGTTTGGAGCAGTTAGAGTTTAGAGTTAGAGGCTTTGCCGAAAACGTAAAAAACGCAGCCACCAATCAGTATATCATTGGTACCGATATCGGTCCGCAATTGTCTGTTCGTATTCCCAGTCTACTTTTCTTTCCAAAATTATCACAACAACTTATAAAAGGTTCTTACCCTAAAACAACAGTGTCTTCTTATTTCAACTACCAAAATCGTGAAGAATACCGCCGTTGGGTTTTTGGTTTAAGCAACACCTATGAACTCTCAGAAACGAAGTACAAAGCGCATAAATTTTCTTTTCCCGATTGGAGTGTATCTTACATCGACAAAAGTTCACCTATTTTAGATCAGCTCAATACTTTGAGTCCGCGATTGGCCTTCTCTTTTAGAGACTACATCAACGCCGGAGTGAAATACTCATACATCTATAACGAAAGCTTAAAAAAAGGAATAAAGCACCCTAGGATGTTAATGGCTAACAGCAACCTTACAGGTGTAATTGGCTCTTTACTAAGCACCACCAATATTGTACAGAAAGACAGCACTGGCGCTATGCTTTTAGGGGGAGTAAGATATTCTAAATTCATTAAAGCAGATGCCGATTTTAGAAAATATTACAATTTTCACAATGAGCGGCAAATGATTTTTAGAAGCTATGCCGGCATTGCTGTTCCTTTTGGAAAAGGAGATATCGCCGTTCCTTTCGATAAAATGTATTTCACTGGTGGAGCCAATGGTGTAAGAGGTTGGAAAATAAGACAATTGGGACCCGGTTCTTCTGTAGAGTCGAACAACATTGATAAACTAGGCGAAATCAAAATAGAACTTAACGCCGAATACCGCTTTAAAATAAACAGCATGATTAAAGGTGCCTTGTTTACCGATGCAGGAAATATATGGCGTTTAGAGGACAAAGACGACAAAGCTGTTTTTCATTTCAATAGATTTTACAAAGAATTGGCCATTGCAGCTGGTGCTGGCTTACGTTTCGATTTTGGCTTTTTGGTGGCTAGGGTCGACTTGGGCTGGATCATCAGAAATCCTAATCACTACGACGTAATTAGTTTTCATTTTAATGAACCTGAAGTCAATGTGGGTATAGGTTATCCATTTTAAGGGAAACTTTAAAGTTATTTTCCTACATTTGCCTCCTCAAAAATATATGACAATAGAATCTGAAGCTATGGTTTGGTTTAAAAGAGTTAAAGAAGGCATTAACACTCCTACCGAAGAAAAGAAGGAAACCCCAGAAGGTTTGTGGTATCAGTGCAGCAAATGCGCCAAGGTGCTAACTACTGAGGAACACAAACAAAATCTTTGGGTTTGCTCGGGATGCGGATACCATGAAAGAGTAAATTCTCCTGAATATTTCCATATATTATTCGACAACGAAAATTTCACAGAAATTTCGCCCAACATGACTTCTGGCGACCCCCTTAAATTTACAGATACCAAAAAATATATCGACAGAGTAAGAGACTCTATCAAAAAAACCGGAATGAACGATGCTGCTTCTGCTGCGCACGGCAAGATTGATGGATTAGACGCTGTAGTAGTAGCCATGAACTTCAACTTTATTGGCGGTTCTATGGGTTCTGTAGTGGGCGAAAAAATATCGAGAGCGATAGACCATTGCTTGAAATACAAAAAACCATTAATCATCATCTCTAAATCGGGTGGTGCACGTATGATGGAAGCTGCATTCTCCTTAATGCAAATGGCCAAAACATCAGCAAAATTAACCCTACTAGCAAAAGCACAATTACCTTACATTTCTTTAATGACCGACCCTACTACTGGTGGAGTAACGGCTTCGTTTGCGATGTTGGGCGATGTGAATATTGCCGAACCAGGCGCATTGATTGGCTTCGCTGGTCCGCGTGTAGTGAAAGAAACCATCAAAAAAGATTTACCTAAAGGCTTTCAAACTGCCGAATTCGTGTTAGATCAAGGCTTCTTAGATTTCATTGTAGAACGTAAAGACTTAAAAGCAAAAATTGCAAGAACAATAAGATTTTATCAAAACTAAAACAATAAAAAACATGAGCGCAACTGCTACACAAATTAAAACCGGCGTAGTTACCGGAGATGGAGTTCAACAACTTTTTCAATTGGCTAAAGCGAAAAAATTCGCTCTTCCTGCGGTAAACGTAACAGGAACAAACACTATCAATGCCGTAATGGAAACAGCAGTAGCAGCTAATGCGCCAGTGATTATCCAATTCTCTAATGGTGGTGCTATTTTCAATGCTGGTAAAGGTTTAAACAACGACGGACAGCGTGCTGCAATTGCTGGCGCGGTTTCTGGCGCTCAACATGTTTGGGAAATAGCCGGCCTTTATGGGGCAACAGTTGTTTTGCATACCGACCACTGTGCTAAAAAATTATTGCCTTGGATGGACGGAATGATCACTGCTGGTGAGAAATTCTACAAATCTAACGGTGTACCTCTTTTCTCTTCTCACATGATCGACCTTTCTGAAGAGCCTTTGCACGAGAATATCGAAATATGCAAAACATATTTAGAGAGAATGAGCAAAATGGGAATGACTTTAGAAATCGAATTGGGTGTTACTGGTGGTGAAGAAGATGGTGTAGACAACTCTGATGTGGATAGCTCTAAATTATATACTCAACCCGAAGAAGTGGCTTACGCTTACGAAGAGTTGAAAAAAGTAAGTGACAAATTCACTATTGCTGCTGCTTTTGGTAACGTTCACGGTGTTTACAAACCAGGTAACGTTAAATTGACTCCGAAAATATTAGACAACTCTCAAAAATACATCGAGAAAAAATTCAACACAGGTGCTAATCCGGTTGATTTCGTTTTCCACGGTGGTTCTGGTTCTTCTGTAGAAGAAATTCGTGAGGCTATCTCTTATGGTGCTATTAAAATGAATATCGACACTGATTTACAATGGGCTTTCTGGGCTGGTATTCGTGATTTCTACGAAGGCAAAAAAGGATACTTACAACGACAAATTGGCAAACCTGAAGGTGAAGATTCTCCAAACAAGAAATATTATGATCCACGTGTTTGGATGCGCAAAGCAGAAGAGTCTTTCATCGCTAGATTGAAACAATCTTTCCAAGATTTAAATAACATCAACACTTTGTAATTTTCACAGAACAATAAAAAAAACCTCCGATGAAATCGGAGGTTTTTTTTTGCAATAATAAAGGCGTTGGTTGAATACCAGCGCCTTTATATATTTTTCTATTTTGGCTTCCGTCGGTGGACGGACAGGTTTAACTTTTTACTTCTAACTTTCACCCTACCTCATCAAAGTCACTGTTCCCATTTGTTTACCCTCCTTACCTGTGAATGAATCGGTGTACACCACTCTCCATACATACACATCTATTTG
>CAMDPJ010000211.1 GCA_945903925.1 Chryseobacterium gleum | reverse complement strand
GTATTTTGTTTCTCCAGCAGCACTTATTTGTTTATCAAGCCATAAATTTTCCTCCACCGAATGTAATATTTTCATAAAAATGTCTCTTCTTTTTTGCGCAAATTCAGTGGGTAAATTTTTCAATTCGGCATAATCAAAATCATCTTTTCCGATAATCCATTTTCTAATTTTTTCATCTTTTATCGCTTCTTTGTTCGCAAAAAGGTATTTGTGGTTTTCATCAAAAACAGCAATATCGATAGGGATATTATTTAAAATACTTTCATAAAATACTTTTTGGGATTCAATTTCGTTTTTACTTTTTGCTTTTTCAGTCGATTCGTAACCAATTGCAATATATTGAAAAGGTTTCCCTTCATCGATAAAAGGAACAATTGTAGCTTCTACAAAATATTCTTCACCGTGCTTGGTTTTATTTTTTTTTTCACCATTCCACACATTGCCGGAGGAAATTGTATTCCACATATTGGCAAAAAAATCTTTTGAGTGGAAACCTGAGTTCACTATCCTGTGATTTTGGCCAATTAATTCTTCTCTAGAATATTTGGATGTTTCACAAAATTTATCATTCACATAGGTGATTATACCTTTTGTGTCAGTGATACTTACAATAGCAGATTCGTCAATCGCCTGCTTATAATTTAATAATTTTTGTTCCGTGAACTTCCTGCTTGTAATATCACCTGAAATCCCTGTCATTAAAATGGGAATTCCGCTTTCATTTTTAATGATTTTCGTTTTGCTATAAATCCACTTTATTTTATTGGAAGGTGTGATGATTCTGTATTCTAAATTAGTTTGTCCAGTTATAAATAGACTCTCCGTTTCCTTTAAAACCCAATTTTTATCCTGTGGATGAATTACATCCGACCATAAATTTAAATTGCCGTACCATTCTTCAGATGGAACTTCATATAGTTGTGCTGCTGATTCACTAATGTATTCTAATTTATAGTCGGGTAAACTAATCCCCCAAACCGTTTCCGTTAGAGAGCCCAGTAAAACTGATGTTTTTTCTTTACTTTCAATTATCTCTTTCGTTTTTTCTTGTTGGATGCGTTTAAGTTTATTAATCTCCGTTATATCTTTCAAAAATGAATTCACCTCTAAAAACTCATTCTGTTTATATTTAACTATTATGTTACCTTCTACTTCAATTTTTTCACCATTTCGATTTATCAAACTATAATTGACATAAAGTTCTTGGTGTGAATTGGTAATTAAATCTTGAAAAAATTCTATACAATGTTCTTGAGAATCGGGATGCACATGCTCGAAAATTGAATTACCTATTACATCAGATTTAGAATAATCCATCTTTTTAAGCCATGAATCGTTCGCAAAAAATATGGTTCCTGATTTGTCAATAGATAGAATTAAGTCATTTGTTGTATTAATGAGGTTTCTATATTTTTCTTCTGCTTTTTCTGTTTCTACTAAATTCTCTTTTAAAAATTGTTGATTTTGTTCTATTTGTTTTTTCTGTCCTTTAAGTTCACTGTTACTTTTATTAATTACATCTATTAAAGAACGTGCTTCACTAATTGATTTTTGAGTAGTTTGCTGCAAAAACAAATATTCAATGATGAAATCGTGTTGAGCAAAATCGTTTAATGTAAGATTATAATTTTTTAAAGAAAATATTCCATTCAAAATGGGTTGTGCAGATATAATAATACCTGAATCAACCTTGCTTAACGAACATTTAAAACGTTGTTCTTTGCTTTTACTTGAAAAAAACAACACTTTACTTTTTCCTGAAATCCTACTTTCTATTGCTGCAATTATATCAAATTCTAACTTGAAAAAATCTGTTATTTTATTTTGAATTGCTATTTCTGGATTCGACTTTATAAATGACTCACCAATTGCTGTTATTTCAAAATTTGAATTTAGAATTAAATAAAATGAATTATTTAATTCAAGTGCCTTCCTGATTTTTTCTATTTCTCCAAAGGAATTTTCATTTATCTTTCTCAATTCTAACAGCCTAACTATACCTTTTGCAACTGTTTGTAATGATTTTAAAGACTTTGAGGAAATTTCTATTGTTTTAAAGGCCATAATTGAGAGTGTCCCTAGAACAATATTGTTGCTATCAGCAAGCGGAATTCCAACGTAAAATGATACTCGCTCATTATTTAAAACAAAAGGAGATGCTGCAAAAAGAGGATCAGAAAGTGCATCGGTAATAATTAATGGCTCATCGCTTGAATTAATAGCAATTGAGCAAAAAGAACCTTCTGTTGGGATTTCAGAAATAGTAATACCAAAGCTAGATTTAACCCAATGTCTTTTTTTATCAACAAAGCTAATTAAAGCCATTGGAGCTCCAGAAATCTGAGCAACTAGTGCAGTTATTTCATCATAATCTTCTTCAGGATCCGTATCCAGAATCGAATAACTTTTTAGCGCTTCAATGCGCTTATTTTCTATTTCAATTAACTTATCCACGATCTCATTCCCAGGTAATTTTGAATACATGGCAATCATTATTCTCATTCTTCTCCTGAATCTGTGTAATAGAAACATTTAAATCAAATCGTTTCCCTAAACCTTTTATTAATCCATAAAGCATAGGAATAAAGCCATTTCGATGAGAACGGTATTCCAATTCAATTGATTTTTCCTGTGAATTTCTAGTTGTAAATTGAGGAGCTCTTAAATCAGGCATAATATTGTTAATTCGAAAATGGAGCATATCCAAATTATCAAGAAATTCTGGGAACGAATTGCCTGCCATATTCAATAAATCTCCATAACCTTCCTCGGCAGTATAAAGTATCCAATATTCACCAAATGCTTCAAGTATTATGTTAGAATCTGCCTTTAATACAATTGATGCATTTTTCACTAAATCATAGGTCAGTTTGTCAGGATATGAACTCATTCTAACAAAATCTTCTTCTTTAAAATCTGATAGTTTACAGATTTCTTTCCATTTTTCATTTCCGTAATTACTTACAACTAAATCTTTTATAGCTTTGTTTACCAATCCGTACATATTGATTTTTTTTTATTCTGCTAAAGGTGAGTTCTAAAAATTAATTTTTCTAAACTTTTTATAAACGAATAGAACCCACTTAAATTCGTTATGAAAATACGTGCGCTATTTTACCACTTTAATTCCGAATACAAAATTAGAAATATTTTTAAAACTAACTACCCGTTTATAATTTTAACTATTTAAAAATAAGTGAATTATTAACCGAAATCGCACCAATACAACTCTTTCAAGGGCAAATTGGAGTGATAGAAAGAGAGTTGTCTCAAATAGAAAAAGTCAAACGCTGCCGCACAGTGATGCGAAAAAACTATAAAACAATGGCTTTAAGCATTGAGTGGTCATTGGCGCAGTAAATCAGGTTGCGCATCACGATATTTCATTCAAAACAATGATTAAATTAACCCAGATAGTGCTTAAATAGTTAGGTATTTACACAATCAATTTAAAAAACCATCGTTTAACACTTAAATTTATTTACCAGTAGCATTTTATTCATTTCTTTTGTCAGGAAAGATGAATTGTCACGACTACCCCAAAAAATTATAAATATGAAACTACTATTTTCTGCACTATTTTCGCTGTCTGTATTTGTTTTTGCTTGTACTAAAGAACAAAAGAAAGACGACGCCGATGCAGTAAATCAAACTATTTTTGAAGATATTACAGTGGGCAAAAATTATACTTTTTATAAAGGAGATCCTAGTGTAGTTCCTTCATCTCCACAATCGGCACACAATGCTTTTTTTAGGGTTCGATTTAATGCCATCGCCTCGGCTGCGCTAATCGATAATGGTAAACTTTCTATAAATGGTACTTTTCCAGAAGGCTCAATTATCGTAAAAGATTTATATGATTCTCAAACAGGAAGTATTGTATTTTATGCAGTTATGAAAAAAGAAAGCGCTAATGCCAATAGCAATAAAGGTTGGTTGTGGATAGAGTATGATGCTGCTGGAAAAGAGGTATATAAAATAAGCAGTAAAGGCAATGGGTGCGTAAGTTGCCACTCAACAAATCACAGAGATTATGTGAGGTTGTTTGATTTGTTTTAGGAAAATATTCACGCAGTGAGTCTTCGTAGGGGCGAGCTGCCGCTCGCCC
>CAMDPJ010000210.1 GCA_945903925.1 Chryseobacterium gleum | reverse complement strand
AAATATTAGAAACAAAACCAAAGTGGGTAAGCCGCTTGGAGATGCTAAATTCATTAAGAAAATAGAAAAGCTCACAGGTAAAAGTTTCACCTTTAGAAAAAGCGGAAGACCTAAGAAAGAAATTAAATAAATATTTACGTCTGTCCCTTGTTTTTCCTTGTTTTTCAATACATCAAAACAACATTGGAGAGAAAGCTTCAAAAGCAGGTGAATATTCAGCAGCTGAGAGCCAGTAGGATTATTCTGTGGCTGCGTTTACACAGCATCATTGAAGTTCAATACTTCACAGGATTTAAATATTTGAGCAGTTTAGAATCTTATAGAATGGCAGATGTGGAAGGATTGAGAGGAGCTATTGAGGATGGGTTTCCGTTGTGATTACTTCAATTCCTTCTTTAGTTTCTTTGGGCTTTGGCGGGTATGAAACAGGGTTACAATCTCAACAGTATCTTTTGTTACAAAATAAAATGCGGTAGTTTGTTTACTAATAACACACCTTCTCACATTTTTTCTTGCACTTGTTTTAGGGAAAGCTTCTGGCATTTCTACTAATGCAGCTATGGATTGCTCAACCTTAGCAATAAACTTTTCAGCGGCATTACTTCCAAATTCTTTAACAATGCGTTTAATTATTTCACGGAATTTATTTTCTGCACGGTCTGACCAGTGGAGAGTGAATTTAACCTTCATCGTTATTTTAGAAGAGATTTGATATCCTTCATAACTAAATTGTGGGGTCTTTTTCTACCAGCTTCTAAATCAGCTATACCTGCATCAATATCCGCTCTTTGCTCATCAGAAAGAGTGTCCCAAAAATCAACGTTGGGCTTTGTTTTCTTGGCATAGGTAAGTAGGTTCTTGATAGCAGCAACCAAGTTAACATCATTGATGCCATCCAACTCAGTTCTAATCCAGTTTATTTCAGCTTGAATATTCATATAGCGAACATTTATTAAAACAAATATACAACACATAGACATCAAATCAAAGAAAAGGTTTAAATTAGCCTATCGTTCTTTGATAGGAAATGAAATACCTAAGCATTCCTTGTATCAACAGTTTTAAGATATATACCTCTCGTGTGAGAGCTGAAATTAAAAGGCGAACTCTCCAACCATTTAGGAAATGTTTTAGCAGTAGTTAGCGATAGAAAGTTTGCCACAGGTGGAGGAACAGTTTTAATAGATGATGTAAACTATCCAAATGGATTAACTGGTAGTGGATGGCAATTGGCTTCTGTGAATCCTGTAACTGATAACTCACAAGAAGCTAAATTCCAAACCACACATCAATGGGGAGGAATCTATAGAACCATCACCACCGTTCCAGGTGAAAGCTATATGGTAGAATTTGAAACCTCCATGAATCCATTATATCCAGCCAACCAAGGAGGAGGCTTTGCAGTGAAGAATGAAGTGAACGGAGTGTATGAAGACTTAAATGGTATGTGGATGAATCAACCAAATCTTCCATATAGCTTTGTGTTTAGAGCTAAAAGTAATCAAACCTTCTTGGCTTACTTCAATGGAAATGCAGAAGGAGTTGATGCGACTTTTGGCTTGAAGAGAATGAAGATAACTACTGTTGCACATTATGAAGCGGAGATATTGATGAGTGCGGATTATCAGGCTTATGGTGACAGAATCAGTGATAGAACCTTTATGGCTGAATCATATCGTTATGGTTGGAATGGTAAAGAAGCTGGTTTAAGTGATGCTGATGAAGGAGTATTAGATTTAGGTGCGAGAATTTATAATAGCCAGACGGGAAGGATGTATTCAACAGACCCAAGAGAAGCTGAGTATGCTTGGCAGAGTACTTATGTTTATTTTTCTAATAATCCGATTGCAAAAATTGACTTTAATGGAGAAGGTGATGAGGACCCAATACCCATTAATGGTAATGTTAAGACGAATATTGATAATATGAAGTGGGACCCTACACTTGAAACGGAAGAAGAATTTAACAACAGAAAAGCGGAATATCTCGAAATTTATAATAAAATAGTTAGTTTAATTAACGAAGGGCATGCCGATGGTAATCATCATGCGGCAAATAATTTAACAAGATGGCTTAATGGCACAGGGGGAACTAAAGAAGAATCTCTCGGCTGGCTGAAAAAATTTAACTCTTATAAATCAGCAGACTCTAAGTTGACGATGTATATTTATGATAGAGCTCTAGAGCTTGGGGAAACCGTTGCTTGGGGTGAAACAAAAACATTTAAAGTAGATGGCTATGCAGCAGCGTTAACGGGAGGGATGGTATCGGAAAGTGATTTGTATTATAGTAGCGGGACAAGTTATATAAAAGCCAATGCGAATGTTACAATTTCTAAAGACAAGGATGGTCAAACCACAATTAAGATTATTGCGTATAAGAGCTGGATTGATACATATGATTGGAATGCGGGGCAGGGTACTTTTTTTGTTGATGTGACAGATGATGAAGCAATGCTGATGGAACCTTTAGGTGCAGGTGAATTTGAATTGAGAACTAATTACATTGAAGTTTCAACAACCTCTTTTTTCGACAATTTTTGGACAATTAGCCTTGCGCCTGGGCCAAAAGGAGTAGCCAGAAGTGTCAAAACTTTGCGTCATCCAGAACCACCTTCGCCTTCTGAAATCGAATATGAACTTTTTAGGTAATATGAAAAAGATTTTAATAATAGCGGTTTTTTCGGTTTTTCTTTCGTGTGGAAATGAAAAATTTGAAGATAAATATGTGAAATTTGAACTTATGGGTTTTGATGGAGAGTATACCAAACCTATAGGGAGTAAATTAACAGATAGAGAAAAAATAATATTAAAGAAAATATTAGAACAGAATATGTTGAGCTATAAAGATACATTGGGTGATATTTATATCACTAAAGATGCTCTTTATGACGAGAAAGAGGTGGTTTTTTTGGGGCTTAGTGGTGAAGTACTAGGTCAATCAGCTAGAGCTGCTCTAACATGTACCCAATTTGAAATTGAACTAAAGTTGTTAGCTAAGGAAGTAAGTGATAGTATTAACGCTGCATTATTAAATAAAATAAGTGAGATTGTTCGTATGGCAGAAAAATCGATTCCTTGCTCTAATATTGATTCTTCGACATGGTTTATTAATGATTACGGATTTCTATTTTTAGATAAAGTAAAAAAACTAAACTTAGAAGATACTCTTTTTAACGGAACTCAATTTATATACTATTTCAAAAATATTTACAAAAACAACAAGAAGCTTGAAGCTTATTCTTCAGAATTACTAGCAGATTTTATTGAAAGTAATCCCAACAAGTTTTTGAATTATTACAATGGAATTAGAAATAAGGAATTACGAAAGAATATTTTACTTAGTGTAGATTGGATGAAAAT
Organism: Chryseobacterium gleum; assembly: GCA_945903925.1. Lineage (GTDB taxonomy): Bacteria > Bacteroidota > Bacteroidia > Flavobacteriales_C > JAHEZL01. Next base: position 746 of record CAMDPJ010000210.1, on the reverse strand, counting down.
CGACGATATTAATTTGCTAAAAAGAAAGTTGTTTGTGTCGAGATTTTATCCAGAGATGCAAAGATTTGTACCTTTTTTAGAGCCCACCCTTCCAAAATAAAATGGTCTGCTAAAAACAAAGCACTGAAAGAGACTGGCTGAAAGGTCGGTGTTTTTTGTTTTGTGGTCGGTCGGGATTTAAATCGGTGCTGGTAGTCTTCTGATTCTCTTTTTTAGATGATTCGATATTTTGGATTCCCAGCAGAAAACATTCACGCGTTTTGATTGCGGAGTAACTCCGTTGTAATTAAATATCGCTTTTAACCTACAAAAACACACCATTGAAATCCCTTGATTCTTCTGCTCACCATGCGTCATGCGTTACTATAGGTGATGTATAAAGTGCCTTATGTATCGTTTTTATTAGCAAAAGGGCACTTTCGGCAATATAAAATTCTTCTGTTTTCGGTGATATTTATATATAAAAATATATGGCAGCAACTACCCCTAGTGATTATGATAAAATGATTCGATTAAAAAAAATGGAACAATCGATGTCTACTGATTCCAAAAAGAAGCAGGATTTATCAATAAAGATAAGGGAACTTAGTAAAATAAGGGGACAGCGACCTAATTAAAATTTCTTATCTTTGAAAAAAGAGTAAAAAAATGCCAAGAATAGCGCGAGTAGTAGTTGCCGATGTTCCTTACCATGTAACGCAGAGAGGGAATTACCGTCAAAACATATTTGAAGAAAATGCAGATAG
>CAMDPJ010000209.1 GCA_945903925.1 Chryseobacterium gleum | reverse complement strand
TGGGAGTGGAGTACTTATATCGCTGGTCCAGATGGAGACATTACTACTTGGGCTGACAATGCTACCTTAAAACAAAACTTCTTCTTAGCCGATGCCAGCGGTAAGTTAGGCGCTGCTGGTCCGCAAGCCTACGCAATGTTCTTCTTCTTTATTACTGGTTTCCACGGTTTCCACGTATTCTCTGGAGTGGTCATTAACTTTATCATTTTGATGAATGTAATGGGCGGCACCTATGAAAGACGCGGTCACTACGAAATGGTTGAAAAAGTTGGTTTGTACTGGCACTTTGTAGATTTAGTATGGGTATTTGTATTTACCTTCTACTATTTACTCTAATTAACTTTGAACATTGAACGTTAAACATTAAACGCTATTTTGTTATGGAAAGAGACGATATTATAGAATATTCATTGCACGCTCATCACTCAGAAGAAGAAGGTGTAAAAATTAGAAAAAATATTTACCAAGTTACTGCTTGGATGACCATCATCACGATTCTTGAAGTAATTGTAGGCATCTACTGCTCAAGAACAGCTTTGATGAGTAATGAAGACACCAAATGGATTTGGCAATCTATAAAAATTGGCTACATAGGTTTAACGCTTTTGAAAGCTGGTTTAATTGTTTTCATTTTCATGCACTTAGGCGACGAGCGCAAAAACTTGAAGCGAATGATATTGGCTCCTTACATCGCATTTGTACTTTACCTTATTTTCATTGGCTTGTATGAAGCTGTTGCTGTTGGAGGCGCAATGTACTAATGGAACTAGGAGGAAAGAAAAAAAGAGTCTTATTTATTGGATTATTTATAGTGCCATTCTTAATTGCAATGGCGCTAATTTTTTATGGTAAGTCGGTTGATGGTCTGCCAAAATTCTACGGCAACAAAGAAACCAAAGAATATTTTCATCCAAAGCTATATTGCGGCAGCGACATTAGTTCTCCTATTCAAAATTGCATGAAGGAAAAAACAACCTATGTAGTTACCTTCTTCCCTCAAAAAGACAAAGACCAATGGGAAAAGCAATTGCTTTTTGCAGGTGAATTGGCCGAAAGACAAAAAGGAGCCGATATTGTGTCTTTTTTTGAGCCAGATAGTGCAGGTAAAATCACTTGGACCGGAGGAAATCCTGCAGAATACCTGAAAAAATTCCCGCAATGGAAAACCATTCAAATTGAATCAAGCGAATGGGATTCACTCTACGCCAACTACAAGCTTAAAACCAAAGAAGTAGATAGTTTATTCTTCCCTCCTTACATCATTGTTGATCGTGATAATATCATAAGAGGAATGGTAACTATTACCGATTTAAAAGCAACAAGAGAAGTTACTGCCCGACTCAAACGCTTGAACAACGAATATGCATCTGAGAAAAAAGAAATCATTCGTAAAGAGCAATAAAACTAGTTCAATGTTTAATAGCTCGTCCGACTTTCGGCGGATTCAATGTTTAATGTTAGTTGTATTTGCTACCGTTCTTTTTTCGTGCACAACTAAAAAAGCCCCTCTTCCATTCATCGGTGAAATAGATTTCGATGAAAAAGGCGATACGGTTTACCATACCATTCCTCACTTTTCATTTAGCAACCAAAACGGAAAAAAAATTAGCGAAAAAGACTACGAAGGAAAAATTTATGTAACAGATTTCTTCTTCACTACCTGTGGCACTATTTGTCCGAAAATGACCACACAACTCACTCGTATACAAGAAATTTATAAAAATGACAATGAATTAAAACTGCTTTCATTTTCAGTGAATCCTGAAATTGACAGTATTTCTACTCTAAAAAATTATGCGCTAAGATTTAAAGTAATTGATGAAAAGTGGAATTTATGCACAGGCAGCAGGGCCAGCATAAACCGACTTGCCACCAAAGGTTTTTTAGTTGTACCTATCGACCCTAATCTTAACGATTCTTCACAATTTATTCATAGCGAGATGTTTATCTTAGTCGACCAAATAGGAAGAATTCGTGGGTCGTACGATGGCACAGATTCTGCCTACGTGAACCAATTAATTGAAGACATTAAAACCCTTAAAGATGAATTACATTCAGCCGAACAAAAAAATTGAAAAAGGAATTTGGATTTTCACCATCGTAGTTTTTGCCCTGGTTCTAGCCCTACACGAAATTCAAAAAGCACAACTATCGCTTCCCTTCACTAAAATTTTACCACAAGTAAATGCCACAATTAATGGGACTTGCTTTGTATTGCTCATACTATCGCTAGTAGCTGTTAAACAAAAGAAATACTCTTTGCATATGCGCCTTAACACCATAGCCATGATTTTGTCTTTAGTGTTTCTATTGTCGTATGTTTTGTATCACGCTTTCAATAACGACACTCCATATAGCGGAGAGACTAAGGGATTGTACTCTTTTGTTCTATTCTCGCACATTATTCTTGCAGCAGTTTCGTTGCCAATGATATTGTTTTCTTATTACCACGGCCTATGCGGTGACACCCAAAAACACAAAAAATTAGTGCGCTTCACTTACCCTATTTGGTTGTATGTAACGCTTACAGGCGTTTTGGTTTACCTGTTTTTAGCTCCTTACTACTCTTGAAAAAATTAGGCACCATATTGCTTTTGTTAACGCTAAATACTAATGCGGTTTTTGCTCAGTGTTCTCAATGTAAAATGTCACTAGAAAGCAGCAAGCCTGCAGGCGACGGCTTCAATTCGGGTATCCTTCTATTAATGATTATCCCCTATCTTTTGCTTGCAACCGTAATTTGGATTTTCTTCAGAAAAAAAATAAAAGAAAAATTCACATCTATTTTACATCGCAAGTAGTTTTTCATTACATTTGCAGCATCGTTCTTTATCACTATAGCTTATTAAGAAAGACGGAGGGATTTGGCCCTTTGATGTCTTGGCAACCATCCCTAATGCGGACAGGTGCTAAATCCAACCCTAGCAAGGGCAAAATAAGACACAGTAAATTTTAAAAAAATTTATCGAATTAACTTATACAGCCCTTCTTGAATTTCAGGAAGGGCTTTTTTTTTTAATACGTTCAATGTTGTTTGTTCAATGTTCAAAGTTAGCATTCTTGAACATTGAACATTGAACATTGAACATTAAACGTTTATTTATGAAACCAGATGTTAGAGAAGTTTTGAAGGAACGCATACTTGTGCTCGATGGCGCAATGGGCTCTTTAATTCAAACCTATAACCTTACCGAAGAAGATTTTCGCGGTGAGCAATTTAAAAATCATACGCATTCCTTAAAAGGGAACAATGATTTGGTGGGAATATCTCGTCCCGACGTATTGAAAGAAATTCACTGCCAGTATTTGGAAGCTGGTGCCGATATTTTAGAGACCAATACTTTTAGCGGAACATGGATAGCCCAAGCCGATTATAAATTGGAGCATGCAGTTTACGATATCAACTTTCAATCGGCTAAAATTGCCAAAGAAGCAGCCGATGAATTCACGTTGAAAAATCCGAACAAACCGCGTTATGTGGCGGGTTCTATCGGTCCGACTAACAGAACTGCATCCATGTCGCCCGATGTAAATGACCCAGGTTATCGCGCCATTACTTTCGATCAATTGGTGAATGCCTACAGCGAACAAATAAAAGCTCTCATCGAAGGCGGAGTAGATATTTTATTAGTAGAAACCATCTTCGACACACTCAACGCTAAAGCGGCTATGTTCGCCATTAGCGAAGTGCAAGAAGCATTAAACACAAATCTTCCTGTGATGATTTCGGGCACCATCACCGATGCATCGGGAAGAACTCTTTCTGGTCAAACAGCCGAAGCATTTTTAGCCTCTGTTTCACACATGGATTTACTAAGTGTTGGATTTAACTGCGCACTTGGAGCAAGCATGATGAGACCTTATTTAGAGGTTTTATCGGCCAACACTCCTTTCGGTATCAGTGCGCATCCAAACGCTGGTTTACCTAATGAAATGGGTGAATACGATGAATCACCAAGCGATATGCAAAAACAAATCAAAGAGTTTTTAGACAAAGGCTTGATGAACATCATTGGTGGTTGCTGTGGCACTACGCCTGCACATATCAAAGCAATTGCTGAGATTGCTGCGCAATACAAACCTAGAAAAGTAATTAAATTGAATTTCGAAACAGTGAATTAATCCCGTAGGGGCGTGCCCTTGCGGCCGCCCACAACAACAATA
>CAMDPJ010000208.1 GCA_945903925.1 Chryseobacterium gleum | reverse complement strand
TTAAACGATACTTATAATGCAAATACTTTAGAAGAAGGGCAAATTGTTTTGAGTAAAAACATGAGTTCATTTGAAATGAGAAGTATTAAAGGAGGCATCTGGAAAAGCTTATTGCCAATAGAAATAATAAAAAAAGAAAACTTAGAAGCCTGCTTAAATACCTACGAATACTTTTATAACAACTTAGAAAACACAACGATTGAATTGAGTACAGAAGAACAGTATTTTTTTGAAGATTTAGAATACATTGAGAGAGAAATGTCATCGAGCTTTACCAAAAGTTTTCCCAATGTTTCAAGCACCGATTCAGCAGAAATAAAAATGTATCGTTTAGGCAAAATGCTATACCAATTGAGAAAAGAAAATTACTACAACGATATCTTTATTTTAACAAATATTGAAGGAAAAGACACCACAGAAACCATTTACAAGATTAAGAAAATGGTGGAATCTCAAATTAAATTATCATGCGAGGCAAACAATCTTTTGAACTACAGAAATACAGAATCTTTCAATGATTCATTGGGCCATTGGTTGAATTTTTGTGAGAAAAAACTCACCCCTGAACTGAAAGAAAAATTTAAATTGTATGCTGATTCTTTGGGTTATGCAGACTTAGAAAACACCCCCTATTCAGAAGAAAAATTAATGAGCGATATACAGTTGCTCAATTTAAAAATACGTGAGATGATATACAACGGCTTTACTTTTAACGTAGCTTTAAATGTTAGGGTGAATATTAAACTGCTGCAGAAAAAAGAATAGCATTTACTCTTCTAGTTTCATCCCATACAAAGCATAACGCTTATAATACGTATTGGTGCCGCTAAACTCAAAACTTTCTAAAATAGAAGGATTGCCCGTTTTCATAAAAGCGTGAATAATAGCTTTATATTTATTTTCAATGGCGTAACGATAAATCATTCCACCTAAAAATTTACCCAAGCCTTTGTAGCGCGAATCTTTATTGCGCACTACCATTTTTATCACTGCTGTCTTTCCCAAAGAATTGTAAGGGTCATCGTAAGCAAAAGAAAGCGCTACAATATTTCTTTCAGCATCTTCCATGAGTAACATCAATTCGGGATTTAAAAACGATTCTATCACAATATTTTTTTCAAAGAATTGTTCGGGCGTAATAGGAGAATACAAGAAATTATCTTTTTGATTTTCTAGACAAAACTCGCCAATTCGCTTCATCTCTATTTCGAGATTGTCCCTATCGATGGTGCGTAATTCTAAACCTAACTTCTCGAAGTCGCCGCGTGCATAGTCCAAGGCATCGTTGTCTACATCCAACTGCAAATCTTTATGCGAAACATATTCGGCAATAGTTTGAAATCCGGCCGATTTAAAATGCTGATTATAATATTTTTGTTGTTGTTTTTCGGGATAAAAAAGTGGCTCTTCGTTGTTGTATTGCAGCGAAAAATTATTCCAAATGGAACCATCCATCGGTCCGATTGCATATGGCAATCGAAAAGCCTTAAAAGTAGCCGCCACCTTTTGCAAAAACTCTAATGCTATACTCATGTCGTTTACGCACTCATAGTTGCCCACAGCCCCAAAACGATACTTATTGTAATAGTGATTGGGATTGTTGTACAAAGAACATCGCGCCACAGGAACATCGGCTTTAATAGCCACCAAACAGCCCAACAAGTACTCTCTTTCTACCGCGCCTTTTTGCTTAACCCGCTTAGAATCGGCACCATACACCGTTGCCAATACACTTTTGTAAAGATGGAAATCTTTATCGCCAGGCTGAAGGAATTTGAATTCGAGAGACATTGTTAATCTTGCTATTTCGCCAAAACTAAAACAAATTTCAATAAATCTTTCATCAGCTATTGTTTTCGCCTCCTTCTAATAGTATATTTGTGCCCTTCGTTATTAATAAATCCCGTAAGATTTATGAAAGAATTTGGTCACTCGACCGATGCATTCCATTTCTGCTTGCGTTAAAAAAACTGATTCATGAAATTATCTCAATTCAAGTACAATTTACCAAAAGAACTTTTGGCCATGCACCCTTCTGCTGTAAGAGATGAGTGTAAATTAATGGTTGTAGACCGTGCTACGGGCAAAATAGAATCGAAAAAATTTAAAGATGTTTTAGGCTATTTCAACGATGGCGATGTGATGGTGTTGAACGACACTAAAGTGTTTCCAGCGAGAATGTATGGTAATAAAGAAAAAACAGGAGCGAAAATTGAAGTTTTCTTGTTGAGAGAATTAGACCGCGAATCTTTGTTGTGGGATGTTTTGGTTGACCCAGCTAGAAAAATTCGTATTGGAAATAAATTATATTTCGGTGAAAACGATGATTTCGTTGCTGAGGTAATTGATAACACAACATCTCGCGGAAGAACATTGCGTTTTTTACACGATGGTTCTTACGAAGAATTTAGAAAAATATTGCGCGATTTAGGGGAGACTCCACTACCTAAATACATCACGCGTAAGGTAGAAGCTGCCGACGAAGAAAGATACCAAACTGTTTTCGCGAAAAACGAAGGTGCAGTAGCTGCACCAACAGCAGGCTTACACTTTAGCAAAGAATTATTGAAGAGATTAGAGTTAAAAGGCGTGAACTTCGCCGAATTGACTTTGCACGTTGGCTTAGGTTCTTTCCGTTCTGTGGAAGTGGAAGATTTAACGAAACACAAAATGGATTCTGAGAAAATCACCATTCCTCAATCGGCTGTTGATATCGTTAACAAAGGAAAAGAAAACAAAAAGAAAGTTTGTGCTGTAGGTACAACAACCATGAGAGCAATTGAGACTTCTGTGTCTACAGATGGTTTCTTAAAGCCTTATGAAGGTTGGACGAACAAGTTCATTTTTCCTCCATACGATTTTAGCGTTGCCAATTGTATGATTACCAATTTCCACATGCCTGAATCAACTTTATTGATGATGGTTGCTGGTTTTGGCGGTTACGATTTAATCATGGAGGCATATAAAAAAGCCATGAAAGAGAAGTACAAATTCTACTCTTATGGTGATGCAATGTTAATTCTTTAATATTTTGGCCTCACCCCAACCCTCTCCAAAGGAGAGGGAGCTGGAAAAGATTACTACCTAGTGCTTCTCCCATCTCCCTCTCCTTTGGAGAGGGTTGGGGTGACGCCTTTCAATTATGAATAAAGCAATTATAATAGTAGCAGGTGGTTCGGGTTCGCGCATGCAAAGCGACATTCCTAAACAGTTTATGCTGTTGAAAGGGAAGCCACTTATCTTTCATACCATAGAAAAATTTCATGAAGCTTTACCCTCTTGTAAAATTATAGTGGTTCTTCCCTTCACTCAAATGAGCTATTGGGTAGAATTAAAAAAACAGTATTCGTTTTCTATTGCCTTAGAAACAACCGCAGGCGGAAAATCGCGCTTTGAATCGGTAAAAAACGGGATGCAACTAATTCATGAGGAATGTGTGGTGGGTGTGCACGATGCCGTTCGTCCGTTAATCTCTATAGAAAATATTCAACTTTTATTCAACGAAGCAGAAATGAAAGGCAATGCCATTCCTTTTGTTCCTTGTAAAGATTCCTTGCGGGAAATCAACAACAATGAAAACAAAGCCGTGGCTCGAGAAAAATATGTGTTGATTCAAACACCTCAATGTTTTAAATGGTCGTTGATAAAAGAAGGTTATAATGGCGAAGAATTAAGCTCGTTTACCGACGATGCTTCGGTATTTGAACACTTGGGCGGCAAAATAAATTTAGTGCAAGGAGACGAAAGGAATATTAAGATTACTTATCCCTTAGATTTTACTTTTGCTGAACTGCTGTAATACACTTCAGTAGGGGCGAGCTGTGCTCGCCCACTCTATGTAATATCGGGCGAGCACAGCTCACCCCTACTAAAGGGATCTAAACTTCTTCCATTGTTCCCAAGAAAACTTTCCCCAGAAAAAAACCAGTACTGGAAAAACGAAAAAAGTAAGCTTGTTGTATTCCCAAGCTACACTAAAATCCAAATGAATAAAGTGCTGCGTACCGCGGGTTAATCCGCAGCCCGGACAATCTCTATCCAACAGCATTCTAGAAAGGCAAATGGTTTCACCGTCATCAAAAAAATTTGCGGGTAGCACCAGCAATACCAATGGTATGCTGATGTACCCACATAATATTAAAAATGAAATTACCTTCTTCTTAGATAACACCTTCCCTGCTTAAGA
>CAMDPJ010000207.1 GCA_945903925.1 Chryseobacterium gleum | reverse complement strand
ATGCGTAAGAATAAATTTTTTCCTTCTTATCATTCACCAACTCGTATTTGTTTTGAAAAACTTTTATATCGGGATTACTTAAAGCATATGCTGCAGCATCTTTCAAACAATCAACATACATAAAATCATCTGAATCGAGCAAGGTTAATAAATCACCATTGGCATTTTGCATACCTGTATTTCGCGATTTAGCTCTCTCGTAATTTTTATCGTGTTTAATGTAACGAATCAAGCCTTTGTCAGCATATGGCTTAAGAATTTCATCTGTGTTATCAGTGGAATAATTATCTACCACAATAATTTCAAAATTTCGATAAGACTGATTAAATACCGTTTCTAATGTATTCACAATCAAAGCACCTCGATTATAAGTAGGAATTACGACGGTAAAAAGCAAACTGTTATTCATTATTAATTTGTTTGAAATCTTTTATCACAATTGCGAGATTGTATTTCTCACAAGTGCAAACATCTGAATTTTTTCTCAATAGTATTTTGATAATTTTAATTTCCTTAGTCTAGTGAACAATTGGTAGCTTCATTTAATATTTTAATTTTGCTAGAATTAACTCGTTAAAGAATGGTTTTTAGCAGTGTTGTATTCTTACTTTTTTTCTTACCCACTCTTTTAGTAGTTTACTATCTTTCTCCAAATAAATTCAAAAACATTGTACTTCTACTTTTTAGTATTTATTTCTATGCTTGGGGGGCGCCAAAATTCATTTTTGTTATTCTAGGAACAACCTTTGTAGATTTCCACTTGGTAAAATGGATGGACAAAGCCAAAAAAAAATACACCAGCGCCTATTACTAACTCTGTCCGTTGGAATAAACTTGGGCTTACTCGTTTACTTTAAATATTCCAACTTCTTCATTGAAAATGTAAATGACTTACTTTCAGGATTAGGCGGAGGAACCATTCATTGGACTAAACTTATATTACCGATAGGTATCTCTTTCTACACTTTTGAGACCATCACATACGTTGTAGATGTTTACAGAAAAATTCATAAACCACTTACCAACTTTTGGGAATATCAGCTTTACATCATTCTTTTTCCTAAACTTATCGCTGGTCCCATTGTTCGCTTTCACGAAATTGCCGACCAAATAAAAGACAGAACGCACCACGAAAACATTGACAACAGGCTAACAGGGTTTTATCGTTTTGCTATTGGTTTGTCAAAAAAGGTTTTAATAGCCAATCAACTGGGGGTGCATGCAGATGAGATATTTAGCATGAATTACCTGACGCTTGATTCATACGCAGCGTGGATGGGAATTCTAGCCTATACTTTTCAACTGTATTTTGATTTTTCGGGCTATTCTGATATGGCTATTGGTTTAGCAAAAATGTTTGGATTTAAATTTCCTGAAAATTTCAACAATCCATACATCTCTCAAAATATATCTGAATTTTGGCGCAGATGGCACATGACTTTAGGTAGCTGGATGAGAAACTACCTCTACATTCCGCTAGGAGGAAATAAAGTGACATCGAAATACCGCTTATATCTCAATCTTTGGCTTGTATTTCTAGCATCGGGATTATGGCATGGGGCTTCATGGGGCTTCGTTATTTGGGGCGCTTATCACGGATTGTTTTTGGTTCTGGAAAGAGCGTTTCTACTGAAGTTTTACGATAAAATTGGCAAATGGCCATCTATTGCCATCACCTTTTTTCTGGTTGTTATAGGCTGGATATTCTTTAGGATAGAAAAAGTTGAAGATGCATTTGTTTACATACAACATTTAATCCCCAGCGATATCGGCTCTGTAAAAATTTTCGACACTAAATTTTACTTCTACTTTTTTCTAGCAATCGTTTTCGCGTTTTTCGCTTCAATAAAATACGGCCAAAACTTACAAGAAGCAATCTATACCAAAAAATACAACAACAAAAAACACATGCTCTTATCCGCGCTAAGCTTAATAATGTTTTTTCTTTGCATAAGTTTTATAACTGCCAGCAACTTTAATCCCTTCATATACTTCCGATTCTAAAATGAATAAAACCAGAAACATATTGTTTGCAGGAATATTATTGGCGCTTACAACTCCCATGCTTCAATACACCATTGGATTCATAAAAACACCCCCTCTTTACGGTTCCTTCAATGCTGCCAATGACACTATTCTAAGCATTGATGCATGGCTATCTGGTGAGTTTCAAAGCAAAAAAGAAAAATACTTGAATGAAAACTTCGGTTTCAGAGTGTTTTGCGTTAGAATAAACAATCAAATAGACTTCTCATTATTCAACAAAACAAATGCTTTCGGAGTTGAAGTAGGTAAAGAAAATTTCTTGTTTGAAAAAGAATACATCACCGCTTATCTTGGCAATGATCTTGTCGATACAGATGAAATGCACAATAAATTACTTAAACTGAAATTCATACAAGATACTTTACGAAAAAAGAATAAAAACCTTATACTCATTATTGCCCCAAAAAAAGCCTCGTTTTACCCAGAATATTTTCCCGAAAAATACAATGATTCAAAAAAAAAACAGAGCAACTACAACTCTATAATTACTGCTGCGAGAGAACTCAAAATAAACCACATAGATTTCAATCAATACTTCATTGAAAACAAAAACAAATCTCAATATCCCTTATATTCAAAACATGGTATCCACTGGAGCATGTATGGTTCTTTCTTAGCAGCTGATTCGATAATAAAACACATTGAAAAAGAAAAGAACATCGACCTACCCGACTTTTACTACAAAGAACTGCAAATGAAGGAAGAAGACGGGATAGATTATGACCTTGGCGCGGGACTCAACTTGTTGATCAATTTAAAAAGAGATTCAATGGCATACCCTCAAGTAATCGTGGGAAGCAATAAAAACAAAAAACAGCCAGGCTTAATTGTTGTTGGCGACAGTTACTATTTTAATTTACTGCATCACAGTTTTGACCAATGTTTTTCTAACCATCAATTTTGGTATTACAACAAAAACGTTATGATGAAAGACAATAAAAGTGAAAGCGCTCTGAAAATGGACTTAACAAAAGAAATTAACGAACACGACATCATCATCATTATGGCTACCGAACGAAATCTTTCAGCGCTTGGTTGGGGATATATAGAAAGAATGTATGAGCATTTTAAGTAAAGAAAATCTATCCCTTAAAAAGATTGATCATTTTTCTTACTCCTAAATTATTTTTCACCATAAAACGACGTGCCTGTTTCTTATAAGAAGTAGTTAGGCAATAATTTAAAATTTTATTGGCCGATGCCACATTTCCAAATGAGTATTCTTGAACTGCACAATTGAAAATATACTCATCGATAATACTTTGTTTCGCAGTTTCTGTAAATTCTTGCTTTACTGAGTAAGCTGTTTTTTCAGACGAATCATAAATTTTAAGTGCGCGCAAAACCGAAATATGTTTATCGAAACCTGCCGAACGAAAAAATCTTGATATACACTTCCTATAATCCATATAAATCCCCTTAGGATTATTGCTCGTCTTTGCGTCTTCATGACAACGAAACTTACTTAAAATAGTCTCTGTTTTGTAGGATTTATAGTTGTAAAACAACCTTAACCACAAATCGTAGTCCATAGTATAATATAAACTTTCATCAATAAAACCCACTTCATCATGCACTCTTCTTCGCCAAAAAACAGATGGCTGATGCATATTAACCCCCGTAAGAAAATGCTTAGGGTTAAATTTCACATTGATGTGCTTTTCCGTTTTATCAGGATAACATTGCCATACATTACCATAAACAATATCTACATCGGGGTTTTTAGCAAAAATACTAGCTACTCGTTTTAATGCATTTTCTGTGTACATATCATCGCTGTTCAACCAAGCTACAATATCACCAGTAGCTCGAGCCAAGCCCTTATTTATAGCGTCACTTTGGCCTTTATCTTTCTTACTTTCCCAATATGTAATTTGAGAATCGTATCTCTTAATTACATCAACCGTATTGTCTTTGCTACCGCCATCCATTAGAATGTATTCTATGTTGTCATAATTCTGCTGAACAACAGACCGTATGGTCTCCTCTATAAAATGTCCTTGATTGTAGGATGGGGTTATGATAGATATTTTTAAAGATTCAGGCATTTCTCAAAATTAACATAAACAGATTACTTACTTATACGAATTTATAAAACTTTGCGGCTAAAATTGATAAAATGACGAGAATCACTTAAGTTTGAG
>CAMDPJ010000206.1 GCA_945903925.1 Chryseobacterium gleum | reverse complement strand
CGAAAACGCGCGCTATAATGATTAACACGCCTCACAACCCAACAGGTAGTATTTTGCGTGCAGAAGATTTACAAACCTTAGAAAAAATAGTGAAGGATACCAACATCATTATCATTAGTGATGAAGTGTATGAGCATTTGGTTTTCGATGGTGAACGCCACGAAAGCGTTTGCCGTTATCCTGCGCTTGCCGAAAGAAGTATTGTGATGTATTCTTTTGGTAAAACTTACCACGTTACAGGCTGGCGAATGGGCTATTGTGTAGCGCCAGAAAACATCATGAAGGAGATTGTAAAATGCCATCAGTTTCAAACCTATTGTATTCACACGCCTTCGCAATACGCCATTGCCGATTACCTCGACAACAAAGAGAAATACTTAGAGTTGAACAATTTTTTTCAAGAAAAAAGAGATTACTTTTTATCGTTGGTAAAACAAACTAAGTTTATAGTTTTACCTTGTGAAGGCACGTATTTTCAGTTGTTGAGCTACGCACATTTATCTGATGAAAACGATAGAGAATATGCCAACAGATTAACTATTGATTACAAAATTGCTTCTATACCCATCTCGGTTTTTTACCATAACTTCAGAGACGATAAAATATTACGCTTCTGCTTTGCCAAGACCAACGAGACTTTGGAGAAAGGTGTAGAAGGATTAATGAAAGTGAAATAAGTATGGAAGATTTAAAAATAGCATTGGTTCAAACTTCTTTGGTGTGGGAAAACCACAGCGCCAACTTGGAGTTAATGAACAAGCATTTGGCAAAGATAATTGCCGCAGATGTAATTGTTTTGCCTGAAATGTTTACCACAGGATTTTCTATGGAACCCGCTCGCTTGGCTGAGAAAATGGATGGCAAAACCATGCAGTGGTTCGCTCAAAAAGCAAAGGAAAAAAATGCAGTAATTACGGGTAGTTTCATTGCTGAAGAAAGCGGAAAATACTTCAATAGATTGATATGGATGCGTGCGGACGGTTCTTTTGAAACCTACGACAAGCGCCATTTATTTAGCATGGCTGGAGAAAATATTCAGTATACCGAAGGACGTAAAAAACTAATTATTAAGGTAAAAGGATGGAAGATTTGTCCGCTAATTTGCTACGATTTACGATTCCCTGTTTTTAGCAGAAATGTGCAAAATGAATACGATGTATTATTGTACACCGCCAATTGGCCTGAAGTGAGAAATCATGCTTGGAAAAGTTTGTTGCCAGCTCGCGCTATTGAAAATCAATGCTATGTTGCTGCTATAAATCGTGTTGGAATGGATGGCAAAACTTTGCATTACAGCGGTGATTCTATGGTGCTAGATTTCTTTGGAAAACCATTGGCAACGGCTAATGTGGGGAAAGAAGAAATTGTTGAAGCTGTTTTAAAATTTGAAGATTTAGAGAATTTTAGAAAGGCTTTTCCTGCGGGTTTGGATCAGGATAAGTTTGAGATACTATAAATAATAAATGCAGGCTGTAGGGGCGAGCTGCGCTCGCCCACCAATCATGAAAATAGCGGGCGAGCGCAGCTCGCCCCTACGCAATACTTAAAATAAATAGAATGATAATTAAACCACTTTAAACTCCCAACCTATCTGCTTAAAGTGATTCAATAATCGCGGCAAAACATACTTCATATTCTTCTCTGCTTTCTCGCTATCATGAAACACAATAATATTTCCTTTTTCGGTGTTTTGAACTACGATATTTAAGCATTCTTCGGGCAATAATTTATCATCGAAATCGCCACTTATCACACTCCACATTACAATTTTATACTCTCCCTTTAGTTTGCGAATTTGTGAAGGTTTTATTTTGCCGTACGGCGGACGAAACAACTTGCTATCAATCACCTCAGCTGCTTTTTGCGTATTGGCTAAATAATCATGGTTAAGCGTTTTCCAACCATTGAAATGATCGTGGGTGTGGTTTCCAACTTTATGGCCCCTGCGCGATATTTCTTTATAAATTTCGGGGTACAGAGCCACATTTTTCCCCAAGCAGAAAAAGGTCGCCTTTGCCGAAAACTGATCTAAAACATCCAAAACCCATTGGGTGATGGTGGGGTGCGGACCATCATCAAAAGTAAGATACAATTCCTTCTCTTTGGTTTTAACTTTCCAAAGCAATGATGGATAAATCTTTCTAAGAAACGATGGATTCTTGGCCAAATACATAGTTTACTTATTGAGGCATTTTAATTTTAGATTCTAACTCTTTAATTAACTTATCATCTAATTTATAAACCGACGCAATATACAACAAGCGCTGAATACGCTGCTGTGTGTATTGCAAACGACCTTCGGCACTTACATTATCGAAAGAGAATTTCTCGCGAGATATGCTCATGTCTTGGAAATAGTTGTACTCTTCAATGAAATTCTTTTTGATGGTATTGAATACCTTCAAACCTTTGTCTTTCTTGCCAATTTGGAAATAATTTTCGGCAACATCTACCATGTATCTTTCATCGTAACGGTAGTTTTTGTTAGGCAACATCAACACCAATTTATCCAACACTTTTTCTGCAGAATCTTTTTTGTTTTCTACAATTAATTGTGCGGCCAAACTTTGCATTACCGAGCCCAAATGATAACTCAAATTGTAGTTTTGCTCATCTACATAAATGGTGGTGTCTTCCATATTACCCCACGAGAATTTGTTCATCAAGTTGTTGTACAAAATAGTTGAGTTGGTAGTACCCACATCACCTCTTTGTTCTTCTGCCGATTTAGCAGTAGCAATAGGTGTTAACCTGTAGCACAAGCCTTCTTTGCGGAAGTAATTTTGCAAACCAAAAAAGTTTTCTTGGCCCACCGTAGAAGAGAAATAAATAGGTCTTTCCCAATTATTGGTAGCAATTAAATCGAGCACCATTAACTTGCTTTTGTAAATGGCACCGCCAGCTAAACTAAATTGAATTTCTTTAGGTATTTGGTTGTATTGGTCTTTAGAAACTGTGCCGTTAGCGATAACAGCAGCAGAGTCGACTTTAATTCTAATTTTTCTGGTTGTGATGAACTCGGTTCCTTTGTCTTCTGGATTTTCGCCTGGAAGTTTGGTTAACTTTTCATCGCTTGCTATCAACTTAACGATATCGTCGATATCTGCACCGTTGTTCCACATATCTTGCCATGTAGCCATTACATCTTTAGGTGTAAATCTCTCTAACATTGCCTTGTAGTTTTCATCCATCGGATTTAAGATATACACCACATCTCTGTTTCTAGCACGGTAATGATCGGGCGTTAAAGAGAAAGGAACAGGATCACTATCGTAAGCTTTTCTTCTCATTTGATCGATGTACCAATCGGTATTCAATAAACTTAAATTCACTACGCGCACATCGGTGCGGAAACCTTCTACTTCTTGCACATACCACAATGGGAAAGTATCGTTATCGCCATTGGTAAATACGATGGCATTTTTAGCACACGATTCTAAGTAACATTTAGCGATATCTCTTGCCGTGTAGCGATTAGAACGATCATGGTCATCCCAGTTTTCGGCTGCCAATACATAAGGAACACAAAAGGTTAATCCCAAAGCTGCAATTGCCTTACCCGAATCACCTGTAATAACTTGTCCCAAATACATACAAACAATTGGCAATACGGCGACAACAGCACCAATAAACATTAATGAATAGCCTACCTCTTTGGCATCTAAACCATAAGCCAGAACACCTAAAACGATTCCTGATAAGCCAGCAAATACAACTTCTTTAGAAGAATTGGCTTCCAGTTTTACTAAGAAAGGAAGTGAGGCATCTTCTTTTTTGAATTTGCGCATGAAATGAATTAAAGCATGCACGCCCAAGCCAATCCACACCGCAAAAGCATAGAAGGAACCTACGTAGGCATAATCTCTTTCACGAGGTTGAAACGGAGGTTGATTCAAATAAATAATGATGGCCAAACCTGTCATGAAGAACATCAAGAATACGATAAAGGCATCTTTAACACTTCTGGTGAAATGGTAGATGAGTCCGATGATTGCTAAAATCAAAGGCAAGAAATAATATACATTGTGTCCCTTATTATTCTTCAAATAAGTAGGTAAGTTTTTGGTGTCGCCTACATGCTCTTTATCAATTACATCAAATCCGCTCACCCAGTTACCATGCATAGATTCATTGAGGTTAGAAGCTTGCAAATCATTTTGACGGCCAGCAAAATTCCACATGAAATATCTCCAATACATGAAGTTAAATTGGTAA
>CAMDPJ010000205.1 GCA_945903925.1 Chryseobacterium gleum | reverse complement strand
CAACTGTATAAAAATTATCATCCATTAATGGAATATTGTTTTCATCAACATTGTTTCCATATTCTGCCTGGTTCTCTCCATACATTACCAATTCAACACCAAATCTCTTCGCCATCATTGGGCCTATAATTCTTTGTCCGATAATGAATGGTTGAAATGGATGCAATAAATTAGTAAAGGCATATTTAGTAAGCAGCTGATGAAGTTTTCCATTAGGAGTATAAAGAATATTATCTAATCCGCCTTTATGAGACCAATTCTGCATATTTTTCCAACCGATTTCTGTATATAGATGAGGTGCCCATGTAACAGTTAATGGATTCATGCCATATTTCTCCTTCAATATATGTGCAGTAAACGAACTATCTTTTCCTCCACTACCAGGCACAATAACATCGTATCGACCATCAGATCTTCTGTACTTATCTAATAATTTTCTTAATGTTCTATCTCTCTCTTCCCAATCAATATTCTGATTTTTCACTTCATTGTATCTGCAAGCAGAACATACTCCCTCTTCATCAAAATGAATTACTTTTTTTTTCTCTTCAACACTAGTCTTAAACTCTATAGCAGAGCTAGGTCTTTGATTAGATATCACACACTTTGTACAAAACTTCACATCACTCGGTAGCCCGTAAAACGCTTCAAAACTCATAATATATTTTTTACTTATAATTGATAAAAACACTTTAACAAATTCAATCCTGCTTTCCCGCTCTTTTCTGGATGAAACTGAACACCAATAAGATTGTTTTTTCTTACTGACGAACAAAATGTAACGTCCCCATATTGAGTCAAAGATAAAGTATCATTTTCATTTTTTGGTTGAACAGCATAAGAATGGACGAAATAAAAATTTTGATCCTCAGTAACGTTCGAAAAAATGGAGTTCGCCCAACTAATGTGTTCAGGCTTATACAACTCATTCCAAGATATATGAGGTAATTTATAATCATTAGTAACTTCTAATTTCGATACCTTTCCTTCAATTAAGCCCAATCCTTGGGTTACACCAAATTCATGGCCTTCTTCAAACAAAATCTGCATTCCTAAACAAATTCCTATCATTGGCTTTCCCGAATCAACAAAGGCACATATTGTATCTTTTAAATCTGCTTCTGCCAATTTCTGCATACCCACAGCAAAAGCACCAACACCAGGTAAAACACAATGAGAGGCATTCAATACATCTGCCTTATTGCTAGAGATTGCTACATTGGCTCCAATCTCTAGAAACGCATTGTAAATACTCTGAAGATTACCTAATCCGTAATCAATTATAACAACCTTTTTCATATTCTTATAGGGACATTAGCATTTTTAAGGTAGGTTTTTATTTCTGGCACAGAATGTATATTGTAATGTAAAACAGATGCCACAGCTATGGCATCTACTGAAAAATCTGAACACACATCAGACAAGTGCTTTAAATTACCCGCTCCTCCACTCACAATAACGGGGATATTAACCCTTTCACACACAGCCTTAATAAGTTCCATTTCAAAGCCGTTTTTAGTACCTTCTGCGTCAATGGAGGTAAGCATGATTTCGCCTACGCCTATTTTTTGTAATTCTATAACCCAATCCAAAACCATAACCCCTGTTTCTTCTCTGCCATTATCCACAAAAGCTTCCCATCCTTTGCTTGTTTTTTTCGACTCTATTGACGCAACGATACACTGAGAGCCATAAGTATGCACTGCATCTTTTAAGAAATCAGGATTTTTAATACCCTGCGTATTAATAGCCACCTTATCAGCACCACTGCGCAAGGCCATTTGAATGTCTTCAATTTTCCTTATTCCGCCTCCAATTGTAATAGGAACAAATACTTTTCTTGAAGCTTCTTTTATGATATGGTATAAATTATTTCTATCGTACAATGAAGCAACAGCATCCATAAAAACAATTTCATCAATGCCCTCTTCATAATACTTAGAGGCCAAAGCAAGAGGATCGCCTATTTTTCGCAAGCCTTCCAAATGAATTCCTTTAATTACAAATCCATTTTTTATATCTAGTCGAGCAATAACTCTAGTTTTCTGCATACTTTATCTATTTTGCCCTTCATTAATAAGCATCTCACATATATTAAAATCAATCATGTCATCAATTTCGAATGAATATTGTTTAGGCATCAAATACTTTGCTATTTTTTTAATCTCTGATAGTGATTTTAATTTATAAAATACACTTGCGTCAAAAACATAAATAGATCCATTTGTTTTATACACTACAGAATCCATTTGACGCTGAAAAACATTGGATTCCTCACATTTCCTCAAAACCCCATTTTCTTCTTTGTATAATCGATAAGTAGGTGTTGCATCTGCTATTTGAACAGAATAAATAGCCTCACAGCTTGTTTCTTCAAAGGCATGAATAGCTTCCTCTAAATGATGTTTTTCTCGAAGAGGAGATGTTGGCTGCAATAAAACAACTCTATCATAGTGAATTCCCCTTCCCTTAAAAGTATCCAACACATGTTTAATTACATCAAAACTCCCCGATCCGTCTTCCGCAAATTCCGAGGGACGCAAAAAGGGAACTGGCAATCCAAAACTCTCTACAACTTCCTGAATCTCTTCACTATCTGTTGAAACAAATATATTATCATCAGTAGTCAGCTCGCGCGCAACATCAATAGAATAAAACAACAATGGTTTTCCACATAATTTTTTTATGTTTTTTTTAGGTATTCCTTTAGAACCTCCCCTTGCTGTTATTAAAAACAATGTTTTCACGCTATAATTTTCAGCTTCCAAAATCATCTATGAAACCGCCTTAATATCCATAAACCTCTTTTGTTTATTAATCTTCCAAAAGCGGTCTGAAGTGATGGTCTCAAAAAACAAGATATTACTATTTCCCGCTCCAAAAGCTTCGGAAAATGATAATTTAGACATTTTTTTTCCTTCTGCAATTGCTGCTAAAACATCTTCTTTTGCATGCCCCGAATTCACAATGCAGCGGCCATCAATAGATCTGTTATTTTGACGTGTACCTACATTAATTGCTGGCAAACCATAATAAGGAGCCTCTCTAATACCTGCGCTAGAATTACCTAAAATATAGGTGGCATTTTTAAGCAATACAAGAAATTTCTCAAAGCGAATAGACGGAAATATCTTAATGAAATCTTTACCTTTCAATTTCTGGTAGCTCTTTAAAATGGTATTTGAACCCATGTCATTGTTAGGATAAATAACAACAAAGTTATCTTGCGAAGCTAAAACAGCTTCTACTAAATTTTCACTGTGTTCCTCTAAATCTTCTAACTCAGTTGTAACTGGATGAAAAAGAAGTACTGCGTACTTATCAAAAGGAATATCATAATGCGATTTAACCTCGTCAATGCTTGGCAATTTATTCGACAGCATCACATCAACATCTGGTGAACCGATAACAAAAACACTATTTTGTTTTTCTCCCATTTGAAGCAAGCGATCTCTGGCACTTTCATTTGAAACAAAATGCACATGACTCATTTTACTCACTGCATGTCTAATTAACTCATCAACAGTACCAGAAACCTCTCCGCCCTCCACATGGGCTACCAATATATTATTTAATGCGCCAACAATTGCACCTGCAAGAGCCTCAACTCTATCACCATGAATCACTATCAATTCAGGTTGTATTTCTTTGATATAGTCAGAAAAACCAGTAATAGTTCTAGCAAGAGTATGATCCATTAACTCCTCAGAAGTATGATTAATAAACTTATAAATATTAGCATACCCATACTTCACTATTTCATCTACTGTGTGACCGTACTTATTAATCAAATGCATTCCTGTAGCAAATATATGAACCTCGAATTCATCTGATTTTTGAGTTATGTCAATCAAAGACTTTAATTTTCCGAAGTCGGCTCTTGTTCCAGTTAGAAATACTATTTTTTTCATTTAAAATCCCTTGCAAAAAATGACTAACATTTATTATATCCAATTCGAAATAAATTCTTTTTTCAGTTGAGTATCAGAAGCTATATCAAATAAAGCACTTTTTGTTAATACATCATTAAAAAACTCTGCCTTAATTTCTCCTGTTCCAGGTCGCTTTACCCAAACATTGTCTTTTGTGAATGGCTCACCAGCTTTAATATCTTTGATAGTTACTACACTGGCGTAAGCAAAATTTATAGTTGGTATTTCTTCTGCAACCGGTCCCTTTTCTCCTCCTCTAGCTTGAAATAAAATACTGGCACCCTCAATCAAATCCTTTAAGGCTTGTTTGTCCATTGAACAAATAATATCTG
>CAMDPJ010000204.1 GCA_945903925.1 Chryseobacterium gleum | reverse complement strand
TTTACAGAAAAGGCACCATTGGTATGGCTAAAAACCATTTGGAAAAAACAGCTTTTGAAATCACTGAGAAATTAAAAGATTTAGATGGTAAGGCTTATGTATCAGTAAACAAAGCCTTAGTAACACAAGCAAGTTCCGCTATTCCTGTTATTCCTCTATACATTTCATTGTTGTACAAAATCATGAAAGCAGAAGGAAATCACGAAGGATGTATCGAACAAATTCAAAGATTATTTAGCGACAGATTATACAAGGGTGGCGCTGTTCCAACAGATGCCGATGGTAGAATTCGTATCGACGACTGGGAATTAAGAGAAGATATTCAAGCTAGAGTAGCCGAGCTTTGGGCAGTAGCTACAACAGAAAACCTGAATGAAATTGGTGATTTAGTGGGTTACAGCAAAGATTTTTACCAATTGTTCGGTTTTAAAGTTGAAGGTGTAGATTACACTGCCGATACTGATGAATTGGTTGAAGTACCTGGGTTGGTATAAATATGCGCAGCGCTTCATTGCCAGGTACTCCGAAGCAAACACATGATGCACTTGATAAGGTTGCTTCGCTGCTCGCAATGACGAACTGGGTTTGAAATATGTGAATAAAGTGTCTCTTTTTGTTAATTATTTCCTAACATATCTCCACAAAAAGCCTTATTATTGTAGGTATTTGTTTTTTTAGCAAAATGTCGAGTGATATTCAAGTAAAAGTAAAGCAGATTTTTTCTGCTTATCTGGAGACCAACGGACACCGTAAAACTCCCGAGCGCTTTGCCATACTTGAGCAAATCTACTCCCAAAAAAGTCATTTCGAAATAGAGTCGCTCTACGAAAAAATGAAAAAGAAAAACTACCGGGTGAGTAGAGCTACATTGTACAACACCATGGACTTGCTGCTGTCCTGCAATCTGGTTAGAAAACACCAATTTGGAAAGAACCTCGCACAGTTTGAAAAATCACACGAATTCAAGCAGCACGACCACCTTATCTGCACCGAGTGCGGAAAAGTAACGGAGTTCTGCGACCCAAGATTACAAAATATTAAATCCACAGTAGGCGAACTACTCGATTTTGAGGTAATGCATCATTCCCTTAATCTCTATGGCGTTTGTTCTTCCTGTAAAATCACTCACTAAAAAATGATAAAAGTAGACGTACTATTAGGGCTCCAATGGGGCGACGAAGGAAAAGGAAAAATTGTTGACGTATTCACTCCTAAATACGATATCATCGCAAGATTTCAAGGCGGACCAAACGCAGGGCATACCCTAGAGTTTGATGGCATTAAGCACGTGTTGCACACTATTCCATCGGGAATTTTTCACGAGGATACCATGAATATCATTGGTAATGGTGTGGTGATCGACCCTGTTATCTTGAAAAAAGAAATTGAAAAGTTAACCGACCGTAAAGTTGACGTTAGAAAAAAAATGATTGTGTCGCGTAAAGCACACTTGATTTTACCTACCCATAAAATGCTCGATGCTGCTTCGGAAGCAGCTAAGGGTAAAGCTAAGATTGGCTCTACTTTGAAAGGAATTGGTCCCACTTACATGGACAAAACCGGAAGGAATGGTTTGCGTGTGGGTGATATTGAATTGAGCGATTTTCAAGAGAGATATAATGTTTTGGTGGGCAAACACAAATCAATGTTAGATCAATATGGCTTCGATTATTCGGCTTTGACTGAAATCGAAAAAGAATGGTTCGATGGTATTACTTCATTGAAAGAACTTACATTTGTTGATAGCGAACATTACTTATCGGATGCTATAAAAAGCGGACAAACAATTTTGGCCGAAGGTGCGCAAGGTTCTTTGTTAGATATCGATTTCGGTTCTTATCCTTTCGTTACTTCATCGAACACTGTTTGTGCTGGTGCCTGCACTGGTTTAGGTATCGCTCCAAATAAAATTGGTGAAGTATTCGGAATCTTTAAAGCTTACTGCACTCGTGTTGGTAGCGGCCCCTTCCCTACCGAATTAGAAGACGAAACAGGCGAGCGACTGCGTAAAGAAGGTAACGAGTTTGGTTCTACCACTGGTCGTCCGCGCCGCTGTGGATGGATTGATTTACCTGCTTTGAAATACTCAATCGCCATCAATGGTGTTACGCAGTTAATCATGATGAAGGCCGATGTATTGAGCATCTTCGATACCATTAAAGTTTGTACTCACTACAACTACAAAGGTGTTAAAACCGATAAATTCCCATACAACGTTGAACCAGAAAATGTACAACCTATTTATATTGACTTGAAAGGTTGGAGCAAAGATTTAACTGGTTTAACCAACGTTAACGACATGCCTAAAGAATTGATGGACTATATCCTTTTCTTGGAGCAAGAACTAGAAACGCCTATCACGGTGGTATCTGTTGGTCCAGATAGAAAACAGACTTTAATTCGCGATAAAGCACTAGCGTAAATGCAAGATTTGAGAGTGAGAGCGAGAGTGAAATTGCACACAGTAAGTCATTGTGGTAATTTCATTTTTGCTCTCACTCTCTTTTTCTCACTCTCACTCATCCCCCTTCATGCTCAATTCAACAAAAACGAATACGTTGAAATCATTTCGGCTGGTTCATTAGAATCATCCACCCCCGGTATTCAAGAATTAATTGGCGATGTAAAGCTCAAACAAGGCTCTATGTACTTGTCTTGCGACAAAGCTGTAATCAACGAAAAAACAAACGATTTTACGGCAACCGGACACGTTTATATGAACAAGAAAGATTCGGTGCGCACCTATTCACAAATGATGGAGTATATTGGACTCACAAAACAAACCATCTTTAGTGGAAATGTGAGATTAATTAGCGATAAAACCACTTTAGAAACCGACCGACTTACCTACGAAAATAATGGTGATGCGCATTACGAAAACAGCGCCAACATCACACAAGAAAATACCAAAATATTTAGCAAAAGAGGAACCTACTTTACCTCTAAACACATGATTGCATTTAGAGAAAACGTGGTGGTTAAAGGCGAAGAATTTTACATTACATCAAACGCATTAGATTACGACACCAAAACCAAAATCACTTATTTTATTGGGCCTACGAATATCATTTCTAAAAACGGAAAAATATATTGCGAAGCAGGTTATTTCGACAATTACAAAGGCGAATCGGTATTTAAAAAGAACGCGGTAGTGAGAGACAAAGCTATGATTCTTAGTGCCGATTCCATATACAGAAACACCAAAAAAGAAGTGAGTCATGCCTACCATAATTTGCATGTCATAGATACTGTAGACAATGTTACCATAAAAGGTGAACACGGTATTTTTTATGAAAAAGCAGGCAAAAGTATCATCACCGAAAATGCTTTATTACAACAAATGATTGATGGCGACACCTTGTTTTTGCATGCCGATACTTTGCGCGCTGTAAACAATGAAAAGAAAAAGGAAAAAAAGATTTACGCTTATCATGGTGTTCGTTTTTTGAAAGATGATTTGACAGGAATTTGTGATTCATTGACCTACTTTCCCTCCGACTCATTAATTAAACTATTTAAAGATCCTGTATTGTGGATGGATAAGAGTCAGATTAGCGGACAGTACATCGAGATATTAATTTACGGCAATAAGATTCACGAATTACGCATTAACAAAAACGGATTCATCATTACACAAAATGGCAAAAATGCTTTCGACCAAATTAAAGGAAGAGAGATGACGGGTTATTTCTCTGATGGGAAAATGAAAAAAATGAAAGTGCTGGGTAATGGCGAAACTGTATATTTTGCTAAAGAAAAAGACAGCTCATACACAGGTGTAAACAAAGCCGAATGCAGCAACTTAATGATTCATTTTAAAGACAACCAAGTATCAAAAATAAAGTTCTACCAAAAACCCGATGCGCTCTTTATACCTATCGACCAAATAGATTTAGAGAGATTAAAACTGAAAGATTTTATGTGGCGAATTGAAGATAAACCGAAGGATGTAGCTGATTTATTGAAGAAGAAAAAATAAATACAGCCTACGCAAAAACTCGCTTAAGCCCTCCAAATTTCACATTCTTATAAACTTCTAATTGTTTGGTGCTATTTCGCTTCCATCATAAGTATTTTGGTGTTTTTATTCCTTACTTATATAAACACAAAAAGCCCTCGAAATTTCTTTCGAGGGCTTTCTAAAAATTAAATTACTCTAGTAATTGTCGTTGTTAAAATCTCTATCTCCACCACCGCTGTTGTAACCGCCGCGATCATTACCTCTATCGCTACCACCATATCCACCTCTGTCGTTACCACCTCT
>CAMDPJ010000203.1 GCA_945903925.1 Chryseobacterium gleum | reverse complement strand
GATTGAAAATATTCTTTTTTTGCGCATGCTACTTGCTTTGCTTTTTAGGCATTTCCTATGTTCTTATCAACAACTCTTCAAACAACCAAACATGGCTGGAAACTATTCAACCCAAATACACATTCAATAGAAACTTAAGTGAGAAAACTTTTTCAACTATTTCGAATTATAAGAAATTCGACATTGTATTTCTTGGCTCTTCACATTGCTATCGAAGTTTTGATCCTGCTCTATTTGAGAAAAACAAAATAACGGCATACAATCTAGGCAGCTCCTCTCAAACCCCATTAAACAGTTACTTTTTACTTAAAAAATATATCGATTACTCTAACACTTTTATTCTTGAAGTCTACCCTATTACGATTGCACTTTCGGGATACGAAGCCTATGTTAATCAATATGTTGGTTCAAATGATTATTGGTTTCTAACTCAAAGCTCCTTTGCATTAAACGATGCTCAAGCCATTCAAGCACTACTATTCAAGCCATTTATCAACCAATATTTAAAAGATAGTTACCTTAACGATTCCTGTTTCTATAAGGGATATGCTTACACATCAGATTCTATAAAGAACAATAACGTTAATTACGACACCATCACTTTAAATGAAGAAAAAATAGAAATTCAATTTAAATACTTAGAAAAAATAGCACAGCTCTGTGCCCAAAAAAACAAAAAACTTCTCTTAGTTTACGCCCCCATTCCAAAAGAAATCGTTTTTAAAAATGAAGACTTTTACACTACAAAAATGAAGAATTTTTGTACCGAACACCATTTAACTTTCTTGAATTATGGTAAAAATCATTGGCTAAACTCTAAAACAAACTTCTTTGATGGAGATCATCTGAACGCAGGTGGAGTTAGTATTTTCAACGAAATGCTTCTAATTGATTTAAAAAAACAGAAGTTATTTACTTCCCCATAAATCATTATACAATTCAACAAGCTTTTTCTCTTCAACTTTCCAATTGTACTTGTTTTTCACCGCTTGCTTTCCATTTTCACCCATTTGAGCTGCTTCTCTATCATGCTCCATAATATAATTAATGGCATCAGCTATTTCCTTTGCATTTTTAGGGTTAACACATATTCCGCAATGATTTCCCTCAATAATTTCTTTCCATAAAGGAAAATTGGAACCAATTACTGGTATGCCCGCACTCATGTATTCAAACATTTTATTTGGTTGTGCATCAACATGATTGGGCACTGGAAGAAAAGTCACAATTCCCGCTTTGCTACGCGCCATGATTTCAGCGGTGGTATTTCTGTCTACAAATCCTAATTCATTTATTTTATCCCAACAAGAAATCTTTGTCAAAATCTCTCTAAAGCTATCAGGTGAATATTTTCCAAGAAGATGCATTTTTACATTTCCTGCATATTCCATAGCTTCCACCATTGGGATGCATCCTCTTATTTCACTAATACCGCCTATATAACAAACCTCATTTTGCTTGCCACTCCATTCTGTTTCTCTAGCCAATTCACCTTCTAATGGATAATTATTAATATCTACACAACATGAATTCAACTTCTTAAATCTCTCACGAATAGCGGGGGTAGCAGTTACTACACAAGAAATGCGTTTAGATACATAATTTTCAAAAAGCTCTATCCCTTTTGCAAGCAAAGGTCTAACAAGAGGATTAATCCAATGTTTTGCCTGTATCTGTTTAGGTAGATCTTCATGTGCATCATAAATCACAATTTTACCTTTTCTTTTTAAGCGTAAAGCAAAACGCAACAGCTCGGGATCATGAAAATGATAGATATCAGCATCTACCTTGAGAGCTTGCAAGTACACAACCTTAGCAGTTTTTGTCATTCGAGAAAGCCTACTCCCCTTAGGAACATTAACACCAACTATTTTAACACCATTAAGTAACTCTGATTTACAATTAGCAGCAACTAAGGTTGTGTCGAAACCCAAAGCAGCTAATGAAACACATTGCTTTACAAAAATGCGCACATCGTTTTGCGGATGCGCAGACGTAAAATGACAAACCTTTATTTTTTCCGACATGATTATTCTTATTCAAATATACTTTC
The DNA here is from genome assembly GCA_945903925.1 of Chryseobacterium gleum. Classification (GTDB taxonomy): domain Bacteria; phylum Bacteroidota; class Bacteroidia; order Flavobacteriales_C; genus JAHEZL01. The sequence continues at coordinate 2,251 of CAMDPJ010000203.1, read as the reverse complement.
CATTTCCTCTTGAGAAGGATAGCTAATCAACACAGCCCGATGCTTTCCATGAAAAACAAACATACTACCAGCAGCAACAGCAGATGCTCCTCCTTGTTGAATAACCTCTTTCATATGTGCAACATTACCAGCTCCTCCACATGCTATCACCGGCATATTTACTGCATTAGTTATCTTTTTCATCAACTCAACATCATATCCTTGCATCATTCCATCTCTATCGATAGAATTGATTATTAACTCGCCAACACCCAATTTATCCATCTGTAAAGCAAAAGTTAATGGGTCTATCTTGGTATTTGTTTTTCCCGAATGTGTATGTATTTCCTGTTTTCCAAAAAAATTCTTTTTCACATCTATCGATACACAAATTGTAGAACTACCGTAACGTCGAACCGATTGTTTCACCATATCGGCATTTTCAACAGCAACAGAATTCAAACAAATTTTTTCTACGCCAACCTTTAAAACATCTTTTATTTCATCACTTGATTTTATTCCACCACCGTAAGTTAGCGGCATAAAACATTCACCTGCTATTTCTTTTAAAAGTTCAAGTTGGGGCTTTTTATTTTCAGTGGTAGCAGTAATGTCTAACAAAATAAGTTCATCAACTTCTTTTTCATTAAAAATTTTTACTGCATTTAAAGGATCACCAACATACTTAGGTTCCTTAAACTTAAGTGTTTTTACTAGTCCTGAATTCTTCAACAGTAAAACAGGTATTACTCTTGTGATTGCCATTAATAATTCTCAATAAAATTTTTAAAGAGTTTCATCCCGAATTTGTGACTTTTTTCTGGGTGAAATTGCACGCCCAATATATTGTTTTTTTCGAAACCAGAAACAAATTCACCATTGTAATCGGTAGTTATCAATAAGTCTTCTCCTCTCTCCGCTTTTACAAAATAAGAATGTACGAAGTAAAATCGTGGCTTATCATACATCTCTTTCAAAAGCAAGCTTTCTTTTTCTGCTTTAACATATTCCCAACCCATATGAGGAATAGGGAATTTCCTCTCACTATCGATACTATTAAACTTAATTGTGTCGGCAGCTATCCAACCTAAACCTAACAAATTGCCTTCCTCGCTTCCTCTAGTCATCAATTGCATTCCCAAACAAATTCCTAGCACAGGCACCTTGTCTTCTAATACTTTTTTATTTAAAACTTCAATTAATTTTAAATCAGCAAGATTTTGCATTCCATTGTCAAATGCACCAACTCCAGGTAAAATAAGTTTTGTGGCAGAAGAAATCACAACTGGATCGCCACTAATTTCGGCATTTACACCAATCTTATTCAACATGTTTTTAATTGAACCAAGATTACCTAATCCGTAATCAATAATTATCACCATAAATTATCTACCTCTTAATTTATTGTATACCGAGTATATAAATTTCAATCGTTTTTCGTCGTTAGGATAATCCTTATAACTTTTAACAGGGGCTTTCATTATTGTTTCAAACTCTTCGGGAGTAAGTCCTAACTTTTTAATCACATAATCTTTATCTTGAGCTAGCAACTCTTCTGGATATGGATCTTTTTGCATTTCCTCTAAAGCCTTTTCTCTAGTAATTTGACCCGAACAAATCAAAGTGGATAAATGCGCTTTTCGTTTATCTATTCCAAATTTAACAGGAAGAATATAGGCTTGAAAAAAACGTGTGAAAACAGATTCATAATGCTTACCTCCATAATATACCCATCCCAATTCATCTTGAATAACTTTCATGGCATCTGATTTCACATAAGGCACATAATTAAGCAAGCGAACCATCTTTATGCCTTTCACATAGGTGTAATAAAATTCGCGATTAAAGCCCAACAAAGGATATGTTTTAAAAGGAACTTTTCCGAATTGGTCATGAATAGCTTTAATGTGTTTCGTGTCTTTAGCATTATAACCCCAACTTTTAGGTAAAATACCTTCTGTTGCGAAATTACTTCCACTCAAAATATATTTAATGTTGTAATTGTTGCACAAATTATAGATTGCTGCCAAAAAAGCCTGATCTGTAGGTATTTCTAAATTTGCTACAGAAGCCTTAAAAAAGGAAACCTGTAAATCACGAAATTCCTCCCAATCTACCACCCATGTTTGATAATCGAAGCCCGATTTTTTGACAATATTCTCAATATTTCTTACAGCTAACTGCGAGTTCCATCCATTGTCGAAATGCAAAGTTAATGCTCTTAATCCTAGCTTTTTTGTGATGTAGGTAACGTAAGAACTATCCACACCTC
>CAMDPJ010000202.1 GCA_945903925.1 Chryseobacterium gleum | reverse complement strand
TGTTAAAAGACATGGTTAAACAATATCATTCAGTTCTTTTGGGTGGGTCGAAATACCACGGAATCTACAGTAGTTGAACAAAATATTTTTAGCTAATTGTCACAAAATACAGATTACTCAGTTATACTAATAAAGGCACATGAAAGTAGGGAGGGAAAATTTTACGAACTATCAGGTTATTGTTTGCTAATTGCCCATTTCATCTGCTTTTATGAACGAAAATAAATTGCCTTGGGCTGTTAAGAGCTTGTGCTGGTATATTCTGCAACATAGAGTAAATGTATAATAATGAAGGATGGAATGCCGGAGCCAACATTTTATGGCTTTTATAATTCTTTCAAAAATGACGAAATGAAGCTAATTTTTCCATTAAATAGATGATAAGGCAGTTTAATGCCTCACAATCTTGTAAATGAGAAAATCTAATTACAAAATTGTAAGTATCCAGTAGTTTCAGATGTAGCGCAGCGCAATCTAAAATCTTCTTTTCAGCGATTTTTAATCGCGATGAATCACACTGTATTGAGGGACAGCGCCCAAATTTTGGCGTAACCTCTCACTATTTTGCCCAATTCAGTATAGTTAAACAGTTATCATGAACATTAAAAAGTTTTATTTTCAAATTTATCACAGTTTCGGACTAGTGTACCGCTTAATTTATAAAAAGGGAAAGTGGTTATATGAGGTCGAGTTAGAGATAGAGCCCATCTATATTGAGCGTTATATGCGTATTACACCTTCTCAAGATAAGCACAATGAAATTTTCCCTCAAGTCAACTCTCTTCCTGAACAAGTTTTTCCTAGCGAAGCAAGAATATGTCATATAAGTGACAGCGCCCAAATTAAAATAAAACACACCCCGACGTATTTTGGCGTAGTTGTAATTCATCTTTGTAGGGTGTTCTGGAGCGGAAGGCTTTTTAATATAGGTTAAAGTGCAGTTCGCCGATTGAACTTTTATGCTTAAACCCGCCACTGCGCCAAATCGAAAGACCCTATATTACAAAATGAAAATTATGTCAAAAGATACAATAGAAAATATACGAAAAACAGTGGCTTTGTTCACCGAACCAACAATAGGTGATGAATGTCCGAAAAATCTTTGTTTTTCTACATGTTTTCCATTAATGTTGTTTTTGAAAATTAACGATATAAATTGTTCGTTGACGGGTGGCTACTATAACGACATACGGCACTTTTGGCTGACAGTAAATGATTACGACAATATCATTATTGACCCTACAATCAAACAATTTAAACCACTAGCTGACCCTATTTATATTGGTTCACCTAAAAGCGAGTACACGCCAGACAATACTTCATTTAATGAAACATTTTATTGGGCATTTAAATTTTGGGCTGAGCCAATATTAAATAGGCCAAGAACTCATCAAGAAAAACCAAAATGGGTTGAAGAAAGAACAAATTTCTATAACGTTAAGTTTGCAATGATTCTGAATCAAGAAATCGCTCAAAAAGCTCCTGAAAAAATCAATATGCATCACAATAGACTTTGTAAGTTATATTTTCGAACGATATTAAAATTCTTAATACTAAAAACAAAAAAAGATCAAGATTATATTAGAAATTTAAGAGCGACACTTCCACAATGCTTTGACAAATTATTAAACCAAACCAATACAACCAGCAGCTAACAGCACCTACCCAAAAGATGCGGTTTATTGATTGGGCTATGGGACAGACGGTATTTATTTTTCTACAACACAACAGCTGAACTGGATAATAAGAATTAAAGTCGATAAGTACGATGCTGTGAGTAATAATCCATCTCCCTGCAGCGCACAAGGCAATGCACACCCCTCTTCTCTAAGAGGGAATGCGTGACTTGCTATTTTCATCACAATCAAAAAATAAATATGGACGTTTACCAATTTTCCTATCATTGTACAACAAAATACCAATGGTTGGATTTTCAAATGCTTGTTTTTCGTAACGAGCGTAATAGTTCACGTACATTTGCAATTGACCAATATCTTGGTGGGTGAGCTTATTGGTTTTTATTTCGATTATTACAAAGCATTGCAATAAGCGATTGAAGAAAACAAGGTCGATAAAAAATTCGTCTCCCTCTATGTGTATTCGTTTTTGTCTTGCCACAAAGGCAAAGCCATTGCCCAACTCTAAAATAAAATCTTGCAAATGGGTAATTATACCATTCTCTAAATCTTTTTCGTAATAGGCAGCTTCTCTTTTTAACCCCAAAAACTCTAACACCATTGGGTCTTTAATTATTTCTTTGGCATCTATTGGCTGTTTTTCTTCGCGGGCTACTGCCAAAACATCTTGTACGTTATTGCTCAACAATAACCGCTCAAATAATTGACTATTTACTTGTCGCTCGAGCTGCCTTGCCGTCCAGTTGTTTTTATCGGCCTCGGCTATGTAAAACTCCCTTTTGTCTTGATTTTCAATCCTTATAAGAGTTCGATAATGTGTCCAACTGAATTGCGAACGCAGTGCGTTCGTATTTGGAAACTGGCGATAAAATTGCCTATTCATTTCTAATTGTCTTACAGAAAAGCCCGTGCCTAATTGCGGCTGAAACTCATTGGCAATAGATTTAATTAGAAACTTGCCATATTCGGCTCGGTTTTGACCTTGTTGTTCCTCTTCAAAAATCACTTTACCAATTTGCCAATACATTAAAACTCTTTCTGTATCAATCGAACGAATAGCCTTTTCCTTTGCGGCAGCAATGATGCTGTGTATTTGCTGTGTGAGTTCTTTTTTGATTTGCATTTTGCTATGAATTAAAGCAATAATATCAATATTAAGTTATTCCACAAAAACATCACTCCCCCTTATTCTTCAAGTCCTCAAACTTCGCCGTCATAGTAGCATTTCCCTTGGTTAATTTTTTAATGGTTAAGTCTTCGGTTTTTTCGTTGGCCAAGCGAAGATTATTTTCTGATGATGTTAATGCACTTTTGACATCTTCAAGATGTTTGATTGATTTATCTATTTCGGCTATTGCTTCTTTAAATTTACTGCTGACTAAATTGTAATTATACGCAAAGCCTTTTTTGAACTTATTGATGTTTTCTTCGAAATTGGTGATATCTGTAAAAAACGGCAAAACAGCCCCCACTTCGTCGGCTGAAATTGACCCCCTTTTTTCGGAGTAAACTGACCCCTTTATTTCGGGGGAAACTGACCCCATCCTTTTTGATTTGATCATCGGTTTTTAGCGATGTGTTTTTGAGTTTCAAATTTGTGCACTTTGCACAGAAGTAAACTTAAAAAATATATGGCCAATAAACCAATTAGTATGAGCAAAGTACGTCAGATCATAAAACTCTATTCACAAGAAATAGGAAAAAAGAAAATCGCTTTACGCCTTGGTGTTTCTAAAAACACGGTGAAGCATTATGTTAAGGTTTTTAGAGGCTTAAAAACCACTTGGGAGGAATTATCAAAGCTCGGCGACCTTGAGTTAAACAAGCGATTTCATCCTCCAAAAGAAATTGTTGCTGGCAATAAATTAAAAGAATTGCTTGAGTTTTTTCCTTTGATGCAAAAGCAATTGCGCAAGCGAGGAATGACTCTTGCGCGTCAGTTTACAGAGTACAAAAGGGATAATCCAGAGGGTTATGAGCTCACTCAGTTTTACCATTACTACCGCCAAAAATACAGAAAAATACAGGGACAGACGCTATTTAGACAATTACTTTATTTAAAAAAAAAATGAGAAAAAAAGCTAAGAAAATACCGTCTGTCCCTATTAACTCCGGACAAATTATACCGAGAATCGTTAATAAATTGGCAAAAGAAAGAGGAGATGATTAAATTTACGCTATGAAAAAAATGATTTGTTTATTAATTGCTTTTAGTTTATTGATTTTAGGGTGTCAAAGTGATACTTTAAAGGATTTATCTTCTGAAAAGCTAAATTCTATTGACTCAATAACTATTAGTAAGGTTGATGTAGACAGCCTAAACGTAAAAACAACCATTATTCATGCTGAGATTGAATGTGATAGTTTGCTAAAGGATATTATTCTTTCAAGTAATTTCAATAAAAAACTTTTAACAACACGTTTTTATGTTTGGCTTGAATCTTTTGAAAATAATGTTTTTACTTTTAAAACTGCGAATAAAAATGATGAAGGGTTTGAATCGGTTTCGGGTTGGTTTGAATTAGATTTAAATAAGAGGGAGTTGAAAGATATTACTATTGAACCTGATAATCCAATTTTATTGACTTTTGATAAAAGTAAGTTGAAATTACTTAATGGGTGCAATTGAGTAAATAGAGATTGTAGCTTTTTCAATTAATAGTTTCA
>CAMDPJ010000201.1 GCA_945903925.1 Chryseobacterium gleum | reverse complement strand
TCTAAATTTGTTGCAGAAGCAAAACTTCCACTGGCATCGCTCAACTGAATAATGGATTTATTTCCAGCATTTAATGCTCCACGAATATCGTACTGTAAATCGACGGCTGCACCAATACAAAAAGTATCGTTGGCTAAGCCTAACGAAATTTCATTGTTCAATAATTTAATTACCCAATAATCGGCATAACCTCTGCTATTTTGCGATTTATCTGCCGAAATATTACCCGCTGAATGGCCCGCTAACACCAAACCATAATCATGACTCTGCGTCATAGAAAACATAAAATCTGCATCGTCACTGCCATAAATTCCATCCCATATTTTATTGCCCGAAGCATCTAATTTCACCACCCAGTAGTCGTACCATCCCATTTTAGCTTGCGATTTCTCATAGCCAGCATTTGAGCCCGAATTGGTAGAAAAAATATAAGAGCCGTCGGCATTTTGAATAATGCCACTACAATATTCACTAGCGTCACCGCCAAAAGTACGTTCCCATTGAATGATACCCATTGAATCAACTTTCACCAACCAGCTGTCATCAAAACCTCTGCAGATTTGCGATTTGTCGGCACCAATTGCCGAGCGAGAACCACCACCTATAATATAACCACCATCGGCTGTTTGAGTTGCTGTACGGAAAACTTCCAAATCATTTCCACCATAAGATGCATCCCATTGTCGTACGCCAGCTTCGTTGATTTTTACTGCCCAATAATCATTCACTCCTTTTAAGGAAGCTGTTTTTTCAAATCCTAGATCAGAGTAAGAATCGCCCAACAGTAAATAACCTCCTGTGCGCGATTTAACGATGTGCATTAACTTATCGTGACTATTACTGCCATAAGTAGCATCCCAAACTTTAGTGCCGGTAGATGTGATTTTAACTATCCAGAAATCGGTTCTTAAAGCATTTAAATCTCTATTCTCTTGTGTTTTGTCGCCTGTAATGCGAGAATCTGAGTGGCCACCTAACAAAAATCCTCCATCGGGAGTTTCTACAATGGCAGTTAATTCATCATCTCTTGTGCCGCCAAAAGTAGCATCCCATTCTTTCACTCCATTGGCAGAAATTTTAATCACCCAATAATCTATTCCGCCCCAACAAAGTTGAGACTTATCTCCTGTGGTATCTGAATCTGAATAGCCTCCAGCCAAATAACCTCCATCTGATGTTTGAATGATGGTTCTAGAAAAATCGCTGTATTGTCCGCCAAAAGTTTTATCCCATATTTTAACGCCCAAACTATCGGTTTTAACTATCCAAAAATCATTGTACCCACTTAGTCCTTTTTTAGCTTCTGTTTTATCACCCGAAATACCCGAAGTGCTATTGCCGCAAATGATAAAACCTTTATCAGTAGTGAGCTGAATTTCCGACATGAATTCTCCGTCGTTACCGCCAAAAGTGGCATCCCATAATTTGGTGGGACGATGTTGTGCTGTTGCTAATGTTGCTGAGAAAACTGTAGCAACCAAGAGTATCTTTTTTAACATGCCTGTAATTTAAATAAAACTTTATAAGAAGCCTGATTTACGCGATTAAAAAATTTAAGTTGCCACAATTAAAAAAAGGCTTGATTGCTCAAGCCTTTTAAATATCTGTTAATAGCGATAATTATAACCAACCATATTTCCAAGCAGCTAATAAAACAAGCCCCACAGCAGCAACAAAAACCAAAGCCCATTGCCACAGCGGTCGGCCCTCTTCGGCAAAAGGATCGTTCAAATTCAACTTAGCACCAAAAGGAATACTTGCCAAATGTGTAAGCGTATTTCCAAATGGAATATTAACAACAACTCGCGCATTAATCGCCCATCCATTGGCATCTAAAATTGGCGCTAAATTTCTTTTTCTAAGTTTAAGAAAAGCGATGATCATCGACGGACCAGATATCAACAACAACAAGCCTGAAATGGCGAAAGGAATTTTCCACCACGCCAAATCTAAAAAGCCCGAAATTACCGCTGCCAACACACTTCCTATAGCGCCCAAAGCCAAACCAATGGCCGCAAAAATTCCCACGAATTTACCTACATCAAAAGGAGTAGGAGGCGCTGCAGATTGCGCACTTACCGCTTTTGCTGGTAAAGCTTCTACTTTGCCCGTTAAATCAGCTGTAGCTTTGTTGTCTTGTTCGGTGGCAAACTTATTCACCTGCTTTTCAATAAAGCGCGATACCTTGCGGTAGGGCGACCAAAATGACTGACGGATACTAATTGGATTTTCAACAATTTTAATCACCGTTGCATCGTAATCATCGCCATTTCTATCGTAAAAAACAGCATTTCTTCCCAACTCCAAATTATCAATATCTCCGTTGGTTACCGCCGCCACAATGATCATCGATTTTGCATCAGATTTACGCACACATTTGCAATACAACAAAAACATTCCGCTGTAGTTCGAAATGGTTTCGTGCTTAGGCATATCGTTCACTCTAATGCACAAATCGCAACTTCTTTGGTCTATATACAGCGTACCCGATTGAAATGCAGCAGAAGAAACCGGTGAGTAAAAATCGTAAAACGTTACATAGTTTTTAATGAGTGTAAATAAATCTCTGTGGTAGCGCACCAGCTTATCTACCAAGAAAATATTGTTGGCTTCTTCTTCATACGACTTGTCTTTTTCAATTAATTCGAAAAGCTTAACACTAAAGTTTTTTGCTGCAATTTCTCTTATTCTTTGCAAGCCTAAACTTTCCACCGCATCGCCTTTTTTATTGGATTTCCAGTCCTCGTAAGGAAGAAATTTGTCCGCAATAGTCAACCATTCTTTTTCACTCAACGATTCTTTTGTAAGACACAAAACATCGCTTACTTGGGCTCTAAATTCGGACATCACTTCTTCTAAAGCGGGGTTAATTCCCTTGTGTAAAGGAAGATTTTTATTCTCTTGTATTTTGGCAATAGGAAAAAGCGCGATATCGTCTAAACAGGTAGATAAATTCTTATCGGCCATTAACTCAATTCTGCCTCCCAAAAAATTTAAAGCAGGCAACGAATCTTTATCGAAATCGGCCATTTTACAGCGCAAAAAATAATCTTCCACTTTTGCTTTTACCGCAACATAAGCGCTGTGTGCCTTTTCGGTATTCTCGTTGAACGAGAAAATAGATTCTTTATTGTTTTCTGCTTCTAAATGCCAAGCAGAATAATCGTTACAAGCGCTAATAAATGCTGTTAGCAGTTCTGTATTGATTCCTAATTTTCCATTTCTATCGGCCACGCCGCCCATGCAGGAGACCACTTCATCCAACACTTTTTTTAATTCTTCTTCATTGCAAGAATCTTTGGTAATTACCCCATCACCATTGAACAAAGTATTGGCAAATATTTTCGATACATCAGAGGTGTCTTCAACGGTTAAAAAAGCTTCGTTTTCTTTGCCAATATTTTTCAAAATGGTTTTTGCCGATGCCAGCAAAACCTGACCTAAATGTGATGAATCGTTAATCGCATCTAAATTAAATTTGGCTTCTTCTTTCAATAAATCATCGGCATTTTTAATGATGCCGCCTATCCATTTTGTAGCCTTCATTATTTCCGATGCGCGTATTTGTCCGTCTTTATCTTCATCTATTAATTCTAATGTTTTTGAATCAAGCTCTAATCCGTAAACCGGACAGCTCAATGCTCCCCATAACTTTTGATCGAGATGTTCCAACTCCAATATATCTTTTCCCGATTCAAAATTTACACGTTTAACTCCTCCTACCGAGGAAAAACTCCATTTGTGTGTATTGCTCATAGTGTTTACTTAAAGCCGTAAATATAGAAAACTGGAGGTGAATTGAAGGCAAGAAAGTTTACTCTATTTTTCAACCGCTTTGCGCTTTTTCGGCGGCTCCACACAGAATCACTCTATGATCTACAACTTAAAAGCGCCATTCTTTAGTGAAAGAATCTAGTAATCATGTTGTTATGCAATGTTATTATATTTTAAAAGTTTTTTTCTGGAAGCCAACCGTTGACCTGTACCTCGCTAATACCTGCATTCTCCATGGTGTTCATTTTTATTAAATGATTATTTACAGAAATTATTCGTACCTTGTAAACAAGAGGGTAAAAATTTAAGAGTGATATTGGGACCACAACGCACATATACAAGGCTGTTGCGGTAAAGAAAGTTAGTAATTAATTGCAATAATATGAGAAGTTTGAAGTTTGTTTACCTTGTTTTAGTGATGTTGTCGCTATTTGGAACAGTGAACAATGCTTATTCTCAAGCATGCGCCACGGCTTGGTCGGCAAATAATGGAGATTCTTGGTGGGGAGGGGCGTCATCGTACGATGTAGGCTCTATTTGCTCCTTTTCAAGTGGCGGGGTAACGA
>CAMDPJ010000200.1 GCA_945903925.1 Chryseobacterium gleum | reverse complement strand
CGAGCAATATAGCCTGTATCTTCCATCAAGGAGATAAAGAAAAAGAGAATTAATATGTTGGGTAAAAAAATGATGATACCGCCCACGCCGCCAATGATGCCGTCTACCAACAAATCCTTCAGCATACCGTCTTGCATGTGCACACTAATTAAATCACTAAAAGCACCCACCCACGAATCAATCCAATCCATGGGGTATTGTCCGATAGTAAAAGTAGCCTGAAACATCAACCACATAAAAAAGATAAACACTGGAAAACCCCAGTATTTATTGGTGAGGAAAGAATCTAAGGCTTCTGTACGCAAACGTTTGATGTGCGAAGTTTTGGTATAAGTAGCTTGCAAAGCACCGGCAACAAAAGCATATTTAGCATCGGCTAAAATGGTTTCGCTGTCTTCATTGAAATCGGCTTCTAAACTTTTAATGTGTTTCTTAGCTAAATCTTCAATGGCTTTTGCGTTATCAGATTTGCGCACAATATTTTTTACCTGCGTATCTTTTTCTAATAATTTTACAGCCAAAAATCTCGGAGACACTGTATCTGTAATGATCTTATTTCGATCGGTATCAATTAAAGTCTGCAATTCATTCACTGCCTCCTCCAGCATCTTACCGTGCTGAATTTTAACAGGTCGCGAAACGGCATCATTCCCTTCGTACACTTCAATTACTTTAGCCAACAGCTCTTTGATGCCTTGTTTTTTAAAGCCAACTGTAGGCACCATAGGAATACCTAACATTTCGCCCAAGGCTTTTTCATCTAAAGTGGCGCCCTGTTTTTGCAATTCATCGTACATGTTTAAAGCCAAAACTACAGGCAAATTCATATCTATTAGCTGCGTGGTTAAAAACAAATTGCGCTCTAAATTTGAAGCGTCCACTACATTGATAATCACATCGGGCTTTTCATTCAACAAGTGCAAACGCACAAACAACTCTTCGGGCGAGTAGGCCGAAAGAGAGTAGGTTCCAGGTAAATCGGTGATGTTAAAAGTATAACCATCTTGGGTACATTTTGAGGTGTACACATCTACGGTAACACCAATGTAATTTCCCACTTTTTGTCGAGAACCAGAAGCCCCATTAAACAAAGTTGTTTTTCCGCAATTGGGATTTCCAACAAAAGCCACATTAATGGTTTTGCTTTTCTTTTGAACAGTGCGCTTAAAAATTTCTTCGGGCACAGCACCAGCAAATTCTACATCTAAACTTTTACCTACTTCTTCACGTGTTAATACTTCTATCAATTCTGCTTCTCTCTTTCTTAGCGAGACATGATAGTTCATGAGCTCGTACTCCACAGGGTCTTGCAATGGCGCATGTTTCACCACACCCACTTCTCTACCTTTCACAAAGCCCATTTCGGTGATGCGTCGGCGAAATGCGCCCTGTCCGCTCACTTTAGTGATGATAGCTTTTTCGCCAATTTTTAAATCTGATAATTTCATGCTGTCATTTGCCTCTTCGAGGCAAAGGTGAAGTATAAATTACACTTCGCCAATACCACAAAAAGGTGATTTTACTATCTTTACCTCATGTGGATAAAAGCACCTAACATTAGCGTAAAGCACGGATTTTCAAATAGAAATGGTGGAATATCACCAGCGCCCTTCGATTCATTGAACTTAGCGGGTAGCGATGATACACTCGAAAATATAGAAAAAAACAGAATCATTGCTTTAAATGAATTGGGCATTTTACCGTCTCAAATAGCCAATTTAAAACAGATACACGGCTGCGATGTGGTGTGCGCCAAACCTGGCACATTTACAGGTGATGCCTTGGTGACCAATGAAAAAGGAATAGCCTTAGCTGTGGCCGCTGCCGATTGTTATCCTTTGCTTTTTCACGACCCAATACATCATGTAATTGGCGCAGCGCACGCTGGTTGGCGCGGAACCTTATCGCGCATTGCAGCGCCAACCATTGCTAAAATGGTAGAACTGGGCGCTAGTAGAGAATTCATTCAAATGGCCATCGGACCAGGCATTTGTAAAGAGCATTTTGAAGTGGGAGAAGAAGTACACGACAAATTTCGTAACGATGGTTTTCCTTCAAATATTTTCTTTGGAAAAAACATAGACCTCTTAAAGGCCAGTGAATTTGTGGCTTTGGAAATGGGATTGAAAAAAGAAAACATTTGGGCGTTGCAGCGTTGTACTTTTGAACCCGACTTTTTTTCGTACCGAAGAGATGGTGGAAAAACAGGAAGATTGTGGGGGGTGATTGTGTTGTAAAATGGATCCAAGCCGAAAGTGATACAACTGTTTGCGAGGAGTTATGCTGAAATTAAGTAGTTGAGAGTGTGAGATTGAGTTTAGAGAAAATCAGAGTGTTCGTGATCGCTCTCGCATCTCATCCATCAGTGGACGGACGGGCTCTCACTCTGATTTTAGTGGAGGATATCGGAGTCGAACCGATGACCTCTTGCATGCCATGCAAGCGCTCTAGCCAGCTGAGCTAATCCCCCAAATATTTAAGAACGACTCAAATATAATTAATAAATTAACTTTAGCATTCATTATGCAGCATCTGCAGGAATGATGTTAATTCCTCTTAATCTTATTTGTAAATAAATTAATATTCTTTTCTTTGTTTAATATTAATTTTAATGAGAAAATACATCGTTATCACCGCCTTATTTTTTGCAGCTTGTGGCACTGCCTTAAAATTAGCTGTTCCTACTGAAGCTGATGCTACACGTGCTGCAGCGAAATTTCCGGGAACAACTTTAGCCGACCTTAACAAAGGTAAAGCGGCTTATGAAGCAAATTGCGGAAAATGTCACGGACTAAAAGACCCTGCAAAATATTCTGAAGAGAAATGGAGAAAGGTAAATCCGGCAATGGCCAAAAAAGCCGGAGTAGATGCAGCAACCGAAGAGCTTATTTTAAAATATGTTTTAACGGCAGGAAGTGCTGCTAAATAGCCGAAGGTAAACATTTCATAAAAACATTGGCCTTGATGCCTCTTATTCCTGCGGCCATGAAGTTAAACGACTTAAATAAAATAACAGAAAACTTGGCAGCAACGCCACGTATGCCTGTTTTGTTTATCGGTCACGGCTCACCCATGAATGCCATTGAAGACAACGAATTTAGTTTGCGTTGGAAGTTATTGGCCAAAGAAATTCCGCAACCTTCTGCTGTACTATGTATTTCTGCCCCTGTTAAAATAATAAAAACCTTTTCATTGGTGGTGACGAATAGCCAATATTAATTTTTTGCGCAGAGATTCTGGCATATATTTTTTATCTACATTTATCCAAACAAATTTTTAAACCATGACTATTCCATTAATCGTAATCGCTGTAGTAATTGCAGTTACTCTATTTCTATCGTTTATCACTGTTCAACAAGGTACAGTAGCCGTTATCACTGTGTTTGGTAAATACAGAAGAATAATGACTGCCGGGTTGAATTTTAAAATCCCTTTTATTGAAACAGTTTTTAAAAGAGTATCTACTCAAAATCGCTCTGTAGAACTAGAATTTCAGGCCACTACTTTAGATCAGGCAAATGTATATTTCAAAGCGATGTTGTTGTATGCCGTATTTAATCCAAATGAAGAAACTGTAAAAAATGTAGCATTTAAATTCGTTGATGACAGAAGTTTAATGCAAGCACTAATTCGCACTATCGAAGGTTCAATTAGAGGTTTTGTAGCTACTAAAAAACAAGCTGAAGTACTTTCTTTGAGAAATGAAATCGTTCACGATGTTAAAGAACAAATCGACACTACTTTAGAAAGCTGGGGATACCACTTAATCGACTTACAATTGAACGACATCACTTTTGACGATGCGATTATGAAATCGATGGCGCAAGTGGTGGCATCTAACAACTTGAAAGCTGCTGCGGAAAATGAAGGTCAGGCTCTATTGATCACCAAAACAAAAGCTGCTGAAGCAGAAGGAAATGCGATTAAAATTTCTGCTGAGGCTGAGAAATTGGCGGCACAATTACGCGGACAAGGGGTAGCTTTGTTCCGTCAGGAAGTAGCGAAGGGTATGACCGAAGCGGCAAAAGAAATGCAACAAGCCAACTTAGATACTTCTGTGATTTTGTTTTCTATGTGGACAGAGGCAATCAAACAATTCTCTGAAAATGGTGAAGGCAATGTTATTTTCTTGGATGGTTCTACTGAAAACATGCAGAAAACTATGCAGCAGATGATGGCGATGAATACGTTGATGGCGCCGAAGAAGTAGGATTTACCCAGCACGTCTACCATGGCGCTCGTCTCCAGACGAGTGACTTTCTACTCCGGCAATTTCATTGCCTTATCATTTAAAGAAAAAGGCGTTGCAAACGCCAACTAGGAAGTCACTCGTCTGGAGACG
>CAMDPJ010000199.1 GCA_945903925.1 Chryseobacterium gleum | reverse complement strand
CCTTATGATGCTTTATCATTAGGTTTAGCATTAATGCTGGGAACAGCAGGTTTGCCGCACATCCTAATGCGCTTTTATACAGTACCCGATGCAAAGCAAGCGCGTAAATCGGTTTTTGTAGCAACAGGTTTTATAGGATACTTCTACATCTTAACTTTTGTAATTGGTTTTTCAGCAGCAGCGTTGGTGGGCAGAGAAGTAATTAAGGGCGTGAATCCATCTGGAAATATGGCCGCAATTTTATTGTCGGAATATACTGGAGGAAGTTTGTTTTTAGGATTTATCGCAGCTGTTGCTTTTGCAACTATTTTAGCTGTGGTAGCAGGATTAACTCTTTCAGGAGCATCGAGCATTGCGCATGATTTGTATGTGAATGTATTTAGAAAAGGTGAATCAAACGAAAAAGGTGAAGTCAAGGTAGCTAAAATGGCAACCATAGGCTTAGGTGTTCTGGCTATTATTTTGGGCTTAGCATTTAAAAATCAAAACGTAGCTTTTATGGTGGGATTGGCTTTTGCTGTTGCAGCAAGCGCTAATTTTCCAGCGTTACTATTATCTATTTTTTGGAAAAAATTCACTACAAAAGGTGCAACTTGGAGTATCGTTGTAGGTGCCTTAAGCGCAATAATATTAATTGTTGTTAGTCCGCCTGTAATGAAAGACATCATGGGTTACGATCCCATTTTTCCTTTAAAAAATCCGGCATTGGTTTCAGTGCCTTTAGCATTTATCACAGGTGTAATTGTTTCGCTAATGAGGCCGGAGCAAGAAGCACAAGAAAAATTTGAGAAAGAGAAAATACGAACCTACTTAGGTGTTGGGGCCGAATAAATGCCAGAAAAATAATTTTTTGGCAAGTGAGATCTTTTTATATATTTGTGAAGGGGGTCTTCTATAGAATTTTTCTCAGACATGTTTATTGATAATTAGTGCACCTGATGTGTTTTAATATATTTGCTTCGCTTTAAACAAACAATTATGAAAAAACTAACACTGATCGCTCTCGCTGTTTTAATTGCGGGTGTAATTCAAACAGTATCTGCTCAAAATAGCAAAGAAATCATTGGTTACTTCCCCTCTTGGCAAATGTACAAACGAAACGGGTGTGTAGTGCCAGAAGTGCTTGATTACAGCAAGTACAGTATTTTAAATTATTCTTTTTATTGTCCCGACAAAGAAGGTAACCTGCAAGGTACCGATGCTTGGGCAGATTCAATTCTTTTAAAAGGTAAAATCGACTGGAGTAAACCTCAGCCTGCTTATTTCCCCAATTCAAGTTTAGTTGATTACGCGCATTTGTATGGTGTTAAGGTAATGGTTTCTATTGGTGGTTGGACTTTATCTGACAACTTTCCTAAAATTGCTGCTGACCCTAAAAAGAGAGCGCATTTTGCTGCAGAATGTGTTAAGCTTTTGAAAGAATATCAGTTTGATGGAATTGATATCGACTGGGAATACCCAGGTTATGATGAGCACAGTGGTACAAAAGAAGATAAAAACACCTATCCTCTGTTCATGAAAGCCATTCGCGATTCAATTGATGCTTATGGTGCTAAATTAAATTACCATTTCTTGTTAACTGCAGCTTTTGGAGCGAATACGCCACAAATGGAAAACATAAAGTGGAATGAAATCACTTTTATGGATTATTATAACATGATGACATACGATTTTAACGGCACGTGGAGTGATGATGCTAACCACAATTCTCCTTTATACAATCCTGCCAAAGGATATAAAGGAAGTTTAGATGAGGCTTTCCGCTTAATGACTCAAACGTACAACGTGCCAGCTGAGAAATTAAATATGGGTGTTGCTTTTTATGGACGTAGCTTAAGAGGTTTCGATGGTGAAGAGCCAATTACAGTTTACAGAACTGGTCACCACAAAAAAGCCGATGATGTTGTTTTTGCAGAGTGGGAAGGCAGTCCGTCTTACTACAATATTTTGGAAGAAATCAAAAAACATGGTTACAAAGAATACTGGGATGATGTGGCTAAAGTGCCTTATTTGGTAAGTGAGCAAGAGAAATCATTTGTTTCTTACGATAATCCTAAATCAATTAGAATGAAAGCCGATTACATAGTGGAAAAGAAATGTGCTGGCGCTATTATTTGGGATGCTTCATGTGACTATGTTGAGAAAAAACCTGGATCATCTTTGATTTCAGGTACTCCATTGCTTGATCAATTGAATGAATCTTTCTATGGTGCTACTCCACCGGTTCGTCCCCGAATCAAAAAGAGATGGAACTAGAAAAAACTAGAATTTGTTGCTTTATTAATAACTATAAATTAATCTAAGGTCTGAATGATTAAAAAGAACAAAAGTATCCGACACGCGAAAGTTTTGGGAGCGGTCGGCTTGCTTTTCGGATTTAGTGCGGCCTTTGCGGGGCCAGGTGATTCTTTACCTGCCGCACAGGATAGATACTTAACCGAAAACAGAACCATTCCATTTGCGGGAACTTCAACTTTGATGTTGAACCCAAATTACAATCCGTTAACAAGTGGAACAAGCTTAAACAAACATTTTAACTACATAGGAGGAAATCAAGGCAAAGCTTTGTTCTCTGATGATTTAGTTGTTTCGGGAGTAGTGAGATTTCTTACTATTTACAGAAACATGGGAGATCATTATGATGACATGGCAACCAGTGAAAAGAATATTTCTTTTTCTGATTATCCTTTGGTAAACGTAGCGTCAAATGCTAATGGTGGGTATCCAATGTTAGAATTGAACTTGGCTTCTAAAATTAGAACTAACATTGATTTTAATGTGGGCTATTCTCTTTCACCAGTGTTTACAGGAGATGTGTTGGGTAATTCTAGTCGTCAAGCAAGTGCTCGTCAAAACATTAATTTCTCAGGTAGAATTAGAAATGGATTGTTTCAAACTAGCGTAATGGCTGGTGAGGTGTTATGGACCAACCTTAGTAAATTTACGATGGGGCAGCCAGAATACAGAGACAACTATTTTAACCGTTTGCCTTGGGATTGGTACAGAAGATCGTTTGAAAGATTCTCTGAATACTATACCATGTCGAGTAACATTGGTAACCAAGCGCTGGGTAGAAGTCCGCTAGTGGGTGTTGTATTCGAAACAGAATATTTACCTTACCAAGTTAGCTTAAAAGGAGTTTTTGGAAGAACCAACAGAAACGTTGCAATTGCACAAGCTGTTGATTATTTTCCTTCTTACACTGCAGCTGGTCGCTTAGAAAAAGTTGTTTTCGAAAGAGCTATTAGAGGTAAAGTAGGCTATAACTATTATGCAAAAAGAGCAAAAACTACTTTTACTAGTGGTTTACCAGATAACAATACCGTGTCTACTTTAGATTTTGATTTCAAAATCAAAAAAGTAAATGTATCGGGAGAGTTCGGAGCCGGTAAATTAGAGAACCCTGCAACAGGAAAAGGTACATGGGCGCCAGGTTTTTACTTTAGAACTGAATTTGACAAACGCGTAGTTTTGGTTCCATTCTCCGTGGAATACTACAATATTGCTGAAGGTTTAGGAAGTTTAGATGGAGGTATTTTAAACAGTAATGCAAGTTTGGGTGATGGAGGTTTTAGTACCGAAAAAATCTATGATAACTTACAGTTTACAGGTATTTCGCAAGAGGTTGGACAAATTTCAAACAATCGTCAGGGTGTAAACTTGCGTGCTGAAGGGGGTATTGGTAAATATGTGAAAGTTCAATTGGGATATGCTTTTGGAGCTGAGCGTAAAAATCTTCACGACAGTATTACCATTCAACATCGTGTGAATGATTTCTCTCGTTCAAGATTACGTCCTTGGTTTCAGGCAGGCGGACCATACCACAGAGTTAAATCTTACTGGTTTAGAACTTTTGAAACAATTACGATTGATCCATCTAAAGCAGGAGCTTCTAGCTCTTACATTAAAGGATTTAATACTTTAGAGTTGTTCACCAAAGCTAAGTTGAAAGTAGGTAAGCATGAATTGGTATTGTTAAACTTCAATAGCTACAATGTGGTAAGTAAGAAATTTACGCCAATTGCAGGTATGCCAGGAAACAAGAATACTTTAATTTCTGTTTTTTACGAAGATTTCACAGCTGCTTTTAGCATTACTAAAAAATTCAACGTTGTTGCTGAAGCAGGTTTTGAAACAGTGAAAGGAAGTGTTTATACCGACTTGTCTCCTGATAAGATTTTAGATGCTAACGGTAATGCCTATGCCGATGAAGACAGAGTAATTAGCCAGTTAGGAACTACTCTTGCTGCAGGTGTTGACTACGACATCAACAGAAACATGAGTTTACATCTTCGTCACAGATACTTCACGCACAAAGATTATAACTTCTCGAAAGACAAGTTTAACGGACACGAAACAACATTTGAATTAAAAATCTTC
>CAMDPJ010000198.1 GCA_945903925.1 Chryseobacterium gleum | reverse complement strand
GGATTAACTTTAAGCATTTCGGCAACGGCTTGTGTGAAGCCATAACCTGGATTTAAGAAAATATCAGCTACTTCGTCATCACTTGATGAGATACCAATTTTATCACACTCTTCCTCTACCAAAGTTAATGTAACCAATTGATTCCAAGCAGCTTCATTTATTTGTTGTTTGGTGTAATCATCAATAGGCATACCTTGAGACTGTCTTTTTTGTCTCATTTCGGCACTTTGCGCATATTCGTTGTAATCTTTCGTTTCAACGATGGTTCCGTTTACTTCACCTAATTCGTTAGGATCTGAACTTCCTAAACCTCCGCCAGCTTTGTTAGAAAGGGCGTCCATTAACACGAACAATAATAAACTTCCACCTATAACGACAAGCATTAAGCCCGACTTACTTCTTAATTTTTGGATAATAGCCATTGATATAATTTTTTTAAAGAGGCACGAATATACAATAGAATAAGGGAAAAATAAAAAGAAATTAAAATAATATTGGCTTAACAAAGCACCAAGGGAAAAGCCTAATTTATCGGGCTTTTTAATCATTTCACTACCGTTATTCCCAGTACAATAAAAAACAAGAAATCAGACTAATGCTCACTGTTGAACCACTAACTCCGCAGGGGCGACCGGTAGCTGACGGACGCCCCTACGTAAGTGCTAACAATAAATCAGAAAAAGAAAATCTTACAGATGCAGAACTTCAAGACCTTTTGAAAAGTATTCCTAAATAATTCACCTTTACTTCTCAATCACTATGACATCATAATCGTAATATTGCCCATTGCTCATCATGGCCGAAATGAAGTACTTGCCATCGCTAGCATTAATTTGGGTGTTGATATTACTCACCCCTTCATTCACTAGAAAAACTTCGTTGCTCACTAATTTTCCTACAGAGTCGTAAGCTTTTAATTCGAGGGTGCCTGTTGCAGATGACGTAACGCTAATGCTCACTTCGCCGTTGCTAGGGTTTGGAAAAAGTGAAATGATTTCAAGTCCTTCAAAATTTACAACTTCTACGTTTGAGTATGTGCTTGTTCCATCGAAATCTCTTTGTTTTAAACGGTAGTAAGAAGTGCCCGAATAAGGGTTGTTATCGGGGTAATGATAAGACAACACGGCATTAGAGTTTCCTGCGCCATCAACCGAATCTAAGGGAGACCAATCGTTTGCATTTGTTGATCGTTCAATAACGAAATAATCGTTGTTAATTTCCGATGCCGTTACCCAAGTAAGATCAACATTTTTTACTGCGCTGTTGGCTGTAGCTTTAAATTCTATCAATTCAACAGGAAGAGGGTTTGTTGAAACAATTTCACCAGTGCTTAATTGTGTTGCTCTGTGAGGTGTACCTGTTACAGCATTATCAAAATATATTTGCGCTAATTTACCTGCAGATAATTCGGCGCTGGAACCTGAAAAGATCTTACCCGCTGTTCCTGTGGTACCATTAAAACCACCCGTCGAACCAGTGACGCGTAAAAGCGTTCCGCCTGTCCATGATGCACCATTGCTCGCTGCAAAGTTGATAGAATGAGAACCTGTGCCTAAATTCAAAGTAGAATTTGCGGTAACAGTTAATTTATCTATAGTTTCATTGAATCCAGCGCCAGAACCAGAAGACAAAGTACCGCCGCTCATCACCATATTGCTAGTGTTTGCAATAACACCAGCAGCGCCCAACTGCAAGGTTCCGGCAGAGATGGTAGTGTTGCCGCTATAAGTGTTGGCACCCGAAAGAGTAAGGATTCCAGCGCCGGTTTTGGTAAGCCCACCTGTTCCGCTAATCACACCACTGTACGTTGTGCTGGACCCATTGCCGCCAACGGTCAACGTAGCCGCGCCCAGCGTCACGTTTCCACCAGTTGCACCGCCGCCAGCAAGGGAACCGATGGAATTACTGAAACCAGTGATATCTAAAATGGCCTGCGTTTGGTTGCACCCTAGTGGTGAGTTTGCTAATGTTAAGGCTGAATTGGTGCCAAATGCTGAGGTTGAGCCCGCTTTGAGCGTGGCGGAATTGACGGTTGTAGGGCCTGTGTAAGAATTGGTTCCTGACAGCAACAAAATAGCACCACAGCTCGCATTCATTGAAATCTGTGTCCAGCAAGTTATTCCACCTGCACCCGAAATATTGCCACTGAGAGTTTGTGTGGTGTACATCACTTCAACTGTGAGTAGGGCATTGTTCGTGATGTTCCCAGAGATCGAAGATCCAAAACCGTTCTGAAGTGAAATATTTCCACCATTGTTCACGATATTATTAGCGATGTAGCTGCGGCTTAGATAGAGGGTTGTTCCGCTGCCAATCGTTATTGCGCCAGAACCAAAAGAGGTATTCGCCAATGGGGTGGCAAAAAGCGTTCCTAGGGAAATCGTTGTCCCTCCGCTATAGGTGTTGGCGCCGCCAAGCTCAAGAATGTCGGTACCGGTCTTATTTATCGACCGTGCCCCACCCGTTTCGCTGATGATGCCACTCAGAATTAGTTTACTTCCCGCACTGATAGTACAGGTCGCCACATTCAAGATGATGGCGATCTTGATCGTATCCGTGTTGGAACTGCTGTTCGTGATGTTGCCAGTTAGCTTTATGCTATTGCCACTTAAAACATAAGCCGACGCGCCTGCACCAAATGTGATTGATGCAAAACTAGTGCCTGCTGCAATGTCGTTTGAAGTTGAAATGTTAGCTGCTCCGGAGGGGAAAACCAAATCATCTCCAGTGGTAGGCACTGCATTTGAATTCCAATTGGCTGCGGTGTTCCATAAATTGCTAGCACTTCCATTCCAAGTGCAGGTTGCTGCCTCAGCAGTGAGAGTCAGAGAAAGCAAAAAGAATAATAGTTTGCGGTATCTCTGTGATTTTATCATACGAAATTGATGTTATAATTATTGGAGGTTTCTAAAAATTCACTTTTCATATCAATACCGTCCTAAACGTTTTTTAAAAGTAAAAAAATAAGAGAAAGAATTTAAGTATCTCAAATTACCTTTGAGTTGCATAACAAAAAACTTTCTCTTGTGTCAAATATAACGTTGTTTTCTCAAATCATATCAAAATTAGACCGCCAAAAATTCTCAAAACTTGTAAAAGAGAAACAGAGCGATAAACATCAAAAGGGATATAACAGTTGGACGCATTTAGTGTCGATGCTGTTTTGTCAGTTTGCAAAAAGCCAATCGGTGCGCGACATTAGCAATGGACTGCGTTCAGCCACAGGCAACCTAAATCACCTTGGCATTGACCGTGCGCCATCGAAGTCCACCATCAGTTATCAGAACAAGCATCGCAACTGGGAAGTTTTTCGGGAATACTACTATGAACTACTAAAAAGTTTAGGACAGCAAGCAGAATTTAAGCAGGTTAAATTCAAAATAAAGTCGAAAATATTTCTGCTCGATGCAACCACGGTAAGTTTGTGTTTGAGCTTGTTTGATTGGGCGAAATACAAAACAGCAAAGGGTGCAGTTAAAATGCACACACTACTTGATTTTGATGGGAATTTACCCGCTTACGTAAATATCACAAATGGCAAAACAGCCGATAATAAAGGCGCTTACGAGATACCTTTAATCAAAGGCAGCGTGATTGTTGCCGACCGTTTTTACAACGACTTTTCACTGCTAAACGTTTGGGCCAGCAATAGGGTTTTCTTTGTAATTCGCCATAAAGAAAACCTACAATACACCGTGATTAAAGAAAATGAACTTCCTGAAAACAGACATCAACATATTCTAACCGACCAAATAATCGAACTCAAAAACACATCGTCAAAAGAAAAATATTCTGGCAAATTGCGCAGGGTAACTGTTTGGGATGACTTGAACAATCAGGTGATTGAACTCATCACCAATCAAATGAACTGGACCGCCAACACTATTGGCGAACTCTACAAAAGCAGATGGAACGTAGAAATATTTTTCAGAGACATCAAGCAATTACTGCACATCAAAGCTTTTATTGGAACTAGTCAAAACGCAGTGATGATACAAATATGGACCGCATTAATAACCATACTTATGCTGAAAGCACTCAAGGCAATGGCTAAATTTAATTGGCATCTTTCTAATCTTGTGGCTTTTCTTCGTCTTAATCTTTTTGTGAAAATTGATTTACAGCGATGGATAGATAAACCCTTTGAAGAATATAAGGAACCTCCGCCGATTTTATATCAGGGGGTTCTTTTTTGAAATGCCATCTTTGAACCCCTAATACTCAATGAAATCAATGATTTTAATTTCTAAACAAAACGTTTAGGACGGTATTGATTCATTCATTATTTTTTATTGCAGCGCAATGGTCGCAAAAAAAAGTATTTAAGACTTTCTAGGCAACAAAGATAAATTATTTTCCGTATCGAAGAAAAAGTAATTAAGATAAAAGCAGATTGACGCGATGCTTAAGTGAAAAG
>CAMDPJ010000197.1 GCA_945903925.1 Chryseobacterium gleum | reverse complement strand
AGCATGTTTTTAATTAAAATGAAATTACGTGCTGCAAAATCATCGAGCGTTAATGTGCTTGCAATATTTTCTTCTTTCGATAAAGCCAACTGAATAGGAATATTTTCGCTGTTGTTACCACTGGCTTTCAAACTCACCACGATATTTCCCGAACCAAAAGAGGGTGCCCAGCCTTTAAAATGATTGATGCTGTATTTTCCATCGGGCGAACTAGCGGTTACAAATGCTTTGTCTTGCGCTGTGCTAATTTGAACAACTAAAATCAATAGGATGAATAAAACTTTTTTCATATTCTTTCTTTTTTTGAAGATACTAAATTTCTTAAGCTTGAAGCAAAAATAGAGCCGGTCTTTTGTGAAAATCTCTTTTGTTTTTTTTCCAATGCGCCAATGAGGAAGTGAAAATATCTTCTGTTTCGGTAGTGATATCGGCGGCAACGCACAATAAAGTTTGCGGCAAGCAAGCATAAATTATTTCTTCCATCATTTGGTTGTTTCTGTATGGAGTTTCTATAAATAATTGTGCCGTTTTATTTTTTTTAGAATCGTTTTCGAGACTTTTTAGTTTGGCTTGCAAAGCCGATTTGTCCTTGGGAAGGTAGCCGTGAAAATGAAAATTTTGTCCGTTAAACCCCGATGCCATTAAAGCCAACAAGATGGAGCTTGGCCCAACAAACGGAACCACTTGTATGTTTTTTTGGTGCGCTGTTGCAACGATATTGTTACCTGGGTCGGCAATGGCCGGACACCCTGCTTCGCTCAACAAACCCACATTTTCTCCGCTTTCTAAAACCGAAAAAGCCTCGCTAAAGTCGCCGTTTTCATCGTGCTTATCCAATAGCCACAACTTCAATTCGGGAATTGGAAAATTACTTTTCAATGAAGAAATAAATCTGCGCGCTGTTCTTTCATTTTCTACCACAAAATATTTGGTAGCGCGAATATGCTCGATGGTTTTAGTAGGCAGGACTTCTGCAAAATGATTTTCTCCTAGCAGGGTGGGGAAGAGCAACAGTTTGCCTTTAGTACTCATCGTTTTTTATTTTAAGTGCAATTTTCTCGCAGGCTTCATCTAACAATTGAAAAACTTCTTCAAAGCCGTCATTACCAAAATAAGGATCGGGAACAGGTTTGTTGCTGTTTGGATGCACTTCATTTAAAATCATTTTCACCTTGTGGTGATTTTTTTTATCGCCTATAGCCAAAGTATTGGTGTAATTACTTTCGTCCATGGTGAAGATAAGATCGAATCTTTCGAAATCATCTTTTCTAAGGGGACGGCTTTTCTGAGCTCTAATATCAACACCATGATCTAATGCGTTAAGTGTTGAGCGCTGGTCGGGAGCTTCACCTTCGTGAAAACCAGAGGTTCCAGCAGAAGCTATTACAATATCTAATTTATACTTTTTAGCCTTCTCTTTCATTATACCCTCCGCCACTGGCGAACGGCAAATGTTGCCCAAACAAACCATTAATATTTTTTTCATGTACGAAATATACATTTTTAATATGCTTATCCGCAAACGTACCTGAACAAAATCTCTCCAAATACTCTCCTCCTTGGCTCTTATTTCTTTACTATTTCTCAGCACGCACCGGGTGTGAAATACCCCGAAACGCAACAAAATAGCAGTAACGCTAAAAAAAGAATTGGAGCGAATAAGAACTGCTTTTAGGTATGTTTGCGGATAAGCTTTTTTTATTAAACATAATTGTGATTATGCGCTATTGTGCGCAAAAACTTAATTAGGGAGAATACCAAAAATAAAAAAGAGAATCCATCAACTGACGGATCCTCTTTTTTATTTACTCTATTGAGTATTAACTCAAATTAATTTTCTTTTCGATATCGTTAACATAAACTCTAAAGCGTTTATCGGTTTCCATTAAGTTGTTTACCGTGCGGCAGGCATGTAAAACTGTTGCGTGATCTTTACCTCCGCAATGCATACCAATGGTAGCCAATGAAGATTTAGTAAGACTTTTAGAGAAGAACATGGCAATTTGACGTGCTTGCACCACTTCACGTTTGCGCGTTTTCGATTTCATCAACTCTAAAGGTAAGCTGAAATAATCGCACACTACTTTTTGGATATAATCGATAGATACTTCACGAGCTGTGTTTTTCACAAACTTGTCTATCATTTGTTTTGCTAAATCAAGAGTAATCGCTTTTTTGTTCAATGAAGATTGGGCAATTAAAGAGATTAAAGCTCCTTCTAGTTCACGAATGTTAGTGGTAATGCTGTAAGCCAAATATTCAACCACTTCTTTTGGAAGCTCAATACCATCTGCATAAATCTTTTTGTTCAATACCGCGATTCTAGTTTCTAAATCTGGCGATTGTAAATCGGCAGAAAGTCCCCATTTAAATCTTGATAATAGACGTTGCTCCATTCCTTGCAATTCCACCGGAGGCTTATCAGAGGTAAGAACCAACTGTTTTCCGTTTTGGTGTAAGTGATTGAAAATGTGGAAGAATACGTCTTGAGTTTTATCTTTACCGGCCAAGAACTGAACGTCGTCGATAATCAAAACATCTATCATTTGGTAGAAGTGAACAAAATCATTTTGTGCGTTGCTTTTTACCGCATCGATAAATTGGTGCGTAAATTTTTCAGATGAAACATACAAAACGGTTTTGTTAGGATAGTTCTTTTTGATTTCTATACCAATAGCATTCGCTAAATGTGTTTTTCCTAAGCCTACATCACCGTAAACCAACAATGGGTTAAAGGCTGTGCCTCCGGGTTTGTTTGCTACAGCAAAACCCGCAGAACGGGCTAAGCGATTGCAATCACCTTCAATGAAGTTGTCGAATGAATAGTTAGGATTCAACTGAGAGTCAACAACCACTTTCTTCAATCCAGGAATGATGAAAGGATTTCTAATTGTGGCTTGATTCAAATCTAATGGCATATTCAAAGAAGGATTTTTAATAGATTTCTTATCAGTAGTAGGAATCTTAATAGCGTAAGGCTTAGTGTTGTTTTGAGCATTATCCATGATGATGCTGTATTCCAATCTTCCTCCAGTACCTAATTCCTTCTGAATGATTTTCTTCAAAAGAGTGATGTAGTGTTCTTCTAACCACTCGTAAAAAAACTGACTCGGCACTTGGATTGTTAACACCTTGTTTTTTAATTTCAATGGAACGATTGGCTCGAACCATGTTTTAAAACTTTGAAGGCTAACATTATCCTTAATGACCGAGAGGCAATTTTTCCAAGCTTTGTCGTGAGTTTTCTCCATGTAAAAATATCGTATCTTATTAGTAAATTTATCTTGTCTTCAATTGGAAACGTTATATTAAGAAATGCTTTCCGAACCGCGAACAAATATTACCTAAAAAAAGTTCAAAAAAAAATGCTTTTGCTATTGTATTTTCACAAAATTTGTTTTAAGCCGATTGCCTAGTGTTTACGCGCTCTTTAAAAAGATTGTATTTTAGAAGCGATTATCTAGCGGAGGACAAAAATATACTTTATTTAATTGTTGTTTTCTTGCTAATTTTAAGGTGTTTACAAAATCAAAAAAAATAGTCGATTTTTCAAAAAAAAATACAAACGATTATTTTTCAGTCGTTTATAAAAAAGTAGATATGTTTTTACATGAAACTAAAATTAGAGTAAGATATTCGGAAACCGATCAAATGGGTTGTGTTTATTATGGAAATTACGCCGCTTATTTAGAGGTGGGTAGGGTAGAAGCTTTAAGAGAATCTGGCTTTCCTTACAAAGAATTGGAGCAACGAGGTTTTTTGTTGCCTGTCGCCAATCTTACCATAAACTATAAGAAGCCCGCTTTGTACGATGATTTACTAACCATCAAAACAAGCATCAAGGAAAAGCCTTCGGTTAAATTTGTTTTTGAAACTTCTATATACAACAGTGCGGGTGAGTTGATTGTTGATTCTTCTGTAACACTTGTTTTTGTTGATGCTACAACAAAAAAACCGGTTAAAGGTCCGGATGATTTGATTGAAAAAATTGCTTCCTATATATAATAGGAGGTCGTAGAGACGGAAAATCTTCCGGCTCTGCTAGAAAATTCAATTTTTTTTCTTTGATGTTAACATTTTTGCTGTTGGTAAGTTTAAATGGTTTGTAAGAACTGTTCTTTCATCAAACTAAAAAATATTTTATTTTCACTTATCATATGAAGTACACATTCACATTGGTTTTGTTTTTATTGGCTTTTGCAGCAAAATCTTTTGCTTCAGATACTACATGTGTAAGCAATATTCCTGTTGATTTTAAAATCACCAATGTTATTACACCCAACAACGACGGTTATAACGATGAGTTTAAAGTTGTTTCGCAAAACTTAAGTGATTTGCATGTTACTATTTACGATCGCTGGGGAGCCTTAGTGTATTCTTATGTCGGCGTTAACGGTTATTGGGATGGTACTTCTTTTGGTTTTGTGCTTGCCGACGGAGTTTATTATTATGTTGCTACTTACTCTACTAATTGTAAACTCAATGAGGTT
>CAMDPJ010000196.1 GCA_945903925.1 Chryseobacterium gleum | reverse complement strand
TAAACCAGCAATCACCGCACCTGGAAAAATGCGACAATTCTTACCAATTTTAGTACCCTCCATGATGGTAACATTAGAACCTATCCAAGTACCCTCACCTATTTCCACATTCTTGCTGATGGTAACGAAAGGTTCGATTACTACATTTCTTGCAATTTTTGATTGCGGATGTATGTATGCTAAAGGTTGATGCATATTACTTTACTTTTGCTAATTGAGCCATCATTTCTGCTTCTGAGACAATTTTATCGCCCACATAGGCATAACCTGCCATATGCACTATCCCTCTTCTGAAAGGAGTGACAAACTTAAGTTCGAAAACCAAGGTGTCACCAGGAACAACTTGTTGACGGAATTTAACCTTATCAATTTTCATGAAATAAGTTAAATAATTTTCAGGATCTGGCACCTGACTCAAAGCCAAGATACCACCCACTTGAGCCATGGCCTCTAGTTGAAGAACTCCAGGAAATACTGGTTGTCCGGGAAAATGTCCTTGAAAGAAAGTCTCGTTAATTGTTACATTTTTGCTACCAACAATTCTTTCTTGTTCCATTTCTAAAATCCTGTCAACCATAAGGAATGGCGGACGGTGAGGCAACAAGGTCATGATTTTGTTGATGTCGTAAAGCGTTTTTGTTAAATCAAAACGCGGAACAGCATTTTTTTCAGCTTCCATCTTTTTTCTTATCA
Source organism: Chryseobacterium gleum (assembly GCA_945903925.1). GTDB lineage: Bacteria > Bacteroidota > Bacteroidia > Flavobacteriales_C > JAHEZL01. The sequence goes on along the minus strand of CAMDPJ010000196.1, from coordinate 3,871 downwards.
ATTTAGCGAATTCAACATTTGCGGCATGGCCAGGTCTTTTGGCAATAATTTTTCCTTGTATTGGTGCACCAACTAAACCAAGGTCGCCAACAACATCTAAGAGCTTGTGGCGAGCAGGTTCATTTTTATGACGCAACTCTAAATTATTTAAAATTCCTTCACTTTTCACCTCTATCTTTTCGCGATTAAATAAACCTGCTAATTTATCTAACTCTTCCTGACTAACCACTTTGTCTACCAAAACAATAGCATTACTTAAATCGCCCCCTTTAATTAAGTTATGATTTAATAATAATTCCAATTCGTGAAGGAAACAAAAAGTACGAGCAGAGGCTATATTTTCTTCAAAATCTTCAATTTTATCTAATGTAGCATGCTGTGTGCCCAAAACCGGAGAATTGTAATCAATCATAGCCGTAACACTGTAGCTATCATCGGGCACCACCATCAATTCAACGCCGCGCGCTTCGTCTCTATAAATAATAGTTTCTTTTACTTTGTAAACTTTACGGTCTTCATTCAAAAACTTCACTCCAGCTGCTTTTAATAGCTCTACAAAAGGCTTAGCACTGCCATCAATAATAGGCACTTCTTGTCCATTCATCTCAATCAAACAATTGTCGATTTTAAGCGCAACCAAAGAAGCCATTACATGCTCCACAGTATTCACTTTAGCTTCTTTTTTCTCGATGGTTGTTCCTCTTTCTACTTCGGTAACGTTATCGGCGATAGCCTGTACTTTAGGGTGCCCCTCCAAATCAACTCTTTGAAAAACAATTCCATGATTGTCTAAGGCAGGTTTAAAAGTAAGTTTTACTTTTTGTCCCGTATGCAAGCCTACCCCTTCAATGGATGTTTCTTTTTCTATCGTGCGCTGTTTCTCCATACTTAAATTTGATAGCGCCAAATGTAAAGAATTTAGGTGGTTTAGCCTTGTTTTGAGGCTGCTTTTTCCAAATCGCTTATTCTACCTGCCAGTTCGGGTAGATTTTTAAAAATCACATAAGAGCGCTTATAGTCGCCAATATCGAAAGCTGGAGAGCCTTGATAAATGGAATTTTCTGCGAGAATATTGTGGCCTATGCCCGATTGAGCGGCAATCTTCACTCCATTGGCAATCGTTAAATGCCCAACGATACCCACTTGTCCGCCAATCATACAGTTCTTACCAATTTTAGTCGACCCAGCAACTCCTGTTTGTCCAGCAATTACTGTGTTTTCGCCTATTTCAACATTGTGTGCAATTTGCACTAAGTTGTCTAACTTTACTCCTTTACGAATAACTGTTGACCCCATAGTAGCTCTGTCAATCGCAGAGTTCGCCCCTATTTCCACAAAATCTTCAATCACGACATTACCAATTTGAGGAACTTTTTGGTAATTATTATTCTGATTAGGTGAGAAACCAAAACCATCTCCACCAATCACCACACCTGCGTGAATCATACAATTGGCACCTATTTTACAACTATCATACACTTTCACTCCAGCATAAATAACAGTATTATCGCCAACTACACAATTATCGCCAATGCTTGAATGCGCATGAATTTGAACATTGTTTCCTAGCTTCACATTGTTGCCTATTGCGGCAAAAGCACCCAAATAAATATTTTCACCATAAGTAGAATTTTTGCCAATATGATGAGGACCATCAATACCAACAAGGGTTCTTTTGATTTTATCATATTGAGCTAACAACATTGAAAATGCATCATACGCATTGGCAACACGTATTAACGTTGCCTTTACCGCTTTTTCGGGTTTAAAATCATTGTTTACCAAAACCACAGATGAATTGCACTCATATATGAATTGAGTGTAAAGCGGATTGGCCAAAAAAGACAACGCCCCAGGATGCCCTTCTTCAATTTTCGCAACAGTATTTACCTTTGCATTACTATCTCCTTCAATCGTTCCGCTTAGCATCGCGGCTATCTGTTGCGCTGAAAATTCCATACATTTTAAATTAGGACTCATACAAATATATGTAAAACTTAAAAGTTATTTAGTAATTTGGTCACTCATTTCCATATCCTTGAAAACGTTTATCAAATCAAGCTTTTGGTTCATCATTATCTCTACTGATTACATTGTTAAAGTAATTCAGGAATATTTACTTATTCTTTTTTATTTAAAACCGCTGGTAAAAAAAGCTTGCCGCAAAGCAAATCATAGCTTAACGAAAGACGAACGCAAAAAAACATTGAATTACTATCCGCTACTAACCATTTGTGGAAATGCCGATAATTATGTTTTGTTAAAGCAGCGAACATTGCGCAAAGACGAAAAAAGAAAACTCAGTTTGATGAGCGCCATGGCAACGCTTTTCGATGATTTATTAGATGAAGAAGGTTGGCATGAAGAAAAAGTAAGGAAAACGTTTGGCGAAGGAAAAGCATTAGAAGAAAAATCATCAAAAGCGCGATTACTTTTTTATTTAGAAGAAGAGTTTAATAAATTAAATATCCCATTCGAATATGATTCAGCATTGGAAAATGCGCTTAACGCGCAATACGAATCTTTGCAGCAAGTTCAAAGTAATTTAAGCAAAGAAGACACGCTAGCGTTATCACGAAATAAAAATGGAAAAACTTCTTTGCTAGTAAGTTCATTGATTGGCGGAAGCTGGGATGAAAACGAAAAAAAAATCATTTATCAATCGGGGGTGCTCGGTCAACTAATGAACGATATTTTCGATACTTATAAAGATCATCAAGAAGGAATTCACACGATTCTGAGTAAAATATGTTCGGTAAAAGAACTCGAAGAAATTTACCTAAATGAATTGGATGAACTATTCCATTCATTAAAAAAAACAGCACTTTCCAAGAAACAACAATATTACTTAGTTTGGCGCTTAGCTCCTATTTTCGCTTTCGGTTTAGTAGGAATTCAACGTTTGTATGAATTGGAAAATAAATATGGAAGTGTAGACAAATTCTCTTCGCTAAAAAGAGAAGAACTTATGTTTGATATGGCAAAGTGGGATAATCGCTTTTTGTATTTGAGGAAGATGGAGGAGATTGCGGGGAGGTTTTAGAAATTATTTATCTTAGTGCTGAAAATAAATCTTCACTTTTTGTGAAGTAACCTAACTGAATTTATTAAATTAGCATGAAGATTCATTTAATCAAAGAATCGACCATTAGAAATTTTGTCAAAGATCACGCATTAAGCAAAGCTGCATTTGAAGAATGGTTGTATAAAATAAAGAATGTGCGTTGGCAAAACCCACAGACTTTAAAACGGCATTTTGCGGGAGTTGATATTTTAGGTAATGGTTCCAAAAGACTAATATTTGATATCGGCGGAAACAATTATCGCTTGATCGTAGAATATTGTAAAGGAGAAAAAGAAGTACACTTCTATATCTGCTGGATTGGAACGCATCATCAATACGACAAAATTTGTAATAAAAACGAGCAGTACACTATAAACATTTATTAAGCTATGGAAACTCTCAAATACAAAGTCATCGCTACCGAAAAACAATATTTCAAATATTGTGATAAACTATGGGATATTGTAAATAAAAAAGTCAAATCAAAAAATGACAAAGACGAAATTAGCTTGCTAACTCTGCTTATAGAAACATACGACAAACAGCACTCTACATTTAAAGAATTAGACCCAGTGCAGCTCCTTGCATCTTTAATGAAAGATCATAAATTGAAAGCGATTGACATTGCTAAACTTTTAAATGTTAGTGAGGGTTTGGTTTCTGATATGCTGAAATACAAAAAAGGATTTTCAAAGGAAAGTATTAGAATTTTAGCGGAGAGATTTAAAATGAGACAAGAGGCGTTTAATAAGCCGTATGAATTGAAAACTAAAAAAGCGGCGTAGTCAACTAAAAACCATCATCCGA
>CAMDPJ010000195.1 GCA_945903925.1 Chryseobacterium gleum | reverse complement strand
CCGTAAAAAGAAAGAAATACAAAAAAAAGAAATCGGGCGAAAGCATTTCGCCCCTACGGAGTTAGTGGTTCAACAGTGAACATTAGGCTGATTTCTTGTTTTGTAATCAGATTTTAAATTGCTCCAGCTTTCTGTGTGAGTAGGATTTCCATCAAATCAAAGCTTTAAACTAACACATCCTTCTTTCAATCTAGTGAAATACCTGCGTATCATTTGTGCCAAAAATTCGGTGAATATATACCGCCGTATTTTTAGCGTGGAGTTATTTTCAATATTACATCTGAATCTTCAATGAATGCATTGCATGAAGTGAGATACTCTTGCATGTCATCCATTTTCTCTGCATATACTTTAGCGCTGAATTCGTGAGCCCGCTGCAACATTTTAATGTAAGTATCACATTTCCCTTGTTTCGTTAACTTCTTCAATGCTCCCATATAATCATCTCTAAATACAGCAGGGATTATGATTTTTGCTTGTCGTTCTTTTACTAGCTCTGCATTCATCATCACTCTTGCAACACGACCATTTCCGTCTAAGAACGGGTGCACCTCACTTATTACAAACATGATGTATGCAGCTTTAGCGAATGGATGATCTAGGGCACTATAAAAATCAAAGCTCTGAACTAAAGTCCCTTTTACCAAATTAAAATCTACAAAAGCGGTGCTTCCTGCAAAATTATTTTTGTCTTTAAAAAGTCCTGGCGTTTTATCTGTTCTCGCGCTCAGTAAAATCGAATGTCGAAACGACATTATTTTCAAAAACTCTTCTGGCGTTGTAGCAGTAATTTCCATTTCCTTTTTGCTAGAAACTATTTGATATGTTCCTAATACATCATGACTATCATCATTTCTCGCCGGCAGAGGCTTGTTGGTTTGAATGATTTTTTTTGCTTCATCAATTTCAAACACTGTTCCTTCAATATAATTTGAAAAATAGCTTTCAAAAAATGCAAAATTTCTGAATGCTGCAGGTGAAGTGTTTTTCTCCTCTCTATAAGGAAATTCTGTTTGCTTTAATTCTCGAAATAGGGTTTCAAATAGTTGTAATCTTTTAGGATCAAACGGCTTTCCAAACGCACGGGCTATTGCTAAAGGTGAGCTTAAAATTTTTGAAGTCTTTGTGGTCAATAGCGCACTAATTAAGCGATTTAATTTTTCAAATTCTTTAGGCATTTTTAATTGCTCGGCAATAACTCTTGCTTGATCTCTCAGTTTATTAATCTCCTCTTCTCCATTTACGCGTATTATCTGTTCTAATCGCTCCTCAATTTCAGGTAAACTTAAGCATTTTGAGGCGCTACCAATTTTTTTGGAAGCTTGCAAATTTTCTAAAAAAGCACGTGCTTTTTGCGAAACGTACAACTCACCAAAAAATTTATTATCACCTTCTATTGGTGAATTTCCTTCAAGAAATTGAAGCGTGATTCCTGGCACACTTACTTTTTTAGTATAGCTCGTGGTTATAAATAATTGACCTGTTTTTGTTGGTTGAAATTCAAATGCCGAACGATGGCTTAATATAGCGCCAGGATAAAGATTGCCTAATATCTGAAATAGATTTCTTCTAACGATGCTCTCGATTGCTTCATCTAAATTCGATGAATACACCCTTGGCGCAATTTTCCTAATGGCTCCACTCTTTAATAGCTTTGAGATTTGAATAGAAATCTTAGGCTCTTGTGAGCTAAAAATTACTTCTTGCAAGTGAAGTGGCAGTTTATTTTCCATAATACGGCAGATTTAGGACGAAAAAACAGAATACCTTCCATTATAAGGCTAAATAACGAAAATATTTTCCATTATAACTTATTCGTTGATAAATATTTTCCTTTGTGCATTAACTGCAAAGTCATTCACTTTTAGTTAGTATAGATCATCAAAATAAAAATTAAATGATTATCCGCAATTGCACCAGTAAATTAATGTAGTGACGATAGTTCCTTCGGGGCCCGGCAGCTGACGGGCCCGAAGGAACTATTGTATTATGCTTAAATCTCACAAGGTTTTTAATAAGATTGCTTCATCCGTAAGCTGACGGATTTTCGCAATGACCTACTGGGTGAATGAAAAGCAGAAAACTTCAATTCCCCGCCCCAAACGCACACCTTCCCCAACAGTTGCCTCCCCTCCAAAACTTTATTTTTTTTCGTCCGAATCTTATAACATTTCGATTTAAAACTATAACAATAAGTTTTAGGCTTTCATGTTTCTTTGCTACAGTGGTAATAATATCTAAAAATCAATTGTTATGAATATAAAGAAGAACATCGCTTTGAGCGATTCAGGATTCGTTTTTGATCCATCGAGTGGAGATTCATTTTCTACCAATCCAATCGGATTGGAAATCATTAAAATGATGAAGGAAGGTAAATCTGCCGACGAAATAAAAAAACAAATTGTAACAAACTATATGACTGATGATGCCTCTTTTGAAAAAGACTTTTACGATTTTGTAAATGTACTTGTGAAATTGAAAGTTGCCGAAGAAGGGAAGAAGTAGTCACCTCTAAAATTGAACAAAATGGCTAAGAAGAAAAAAACAATCACCGTGGCTGTTACGGGCTTAAATGCGATTGACAGTCCGGGACCGGGAGTGCCAGTGATTCGTGGTTTGAGAGAAAGTAAGGAGTATGATGTGAGAATCATTGGCTTATCATATGAAGCTCTTGAACCAGGAATTTACATGCATGATTTGGTAGATAAAACTTACCAAATTCCTTTTCCTTCCTCAGGAATGGATAGTTTGCTCACTCGTTTGCAATACATTCATTCTATTGAGAAAATAGATTTAATCATTCCAAACTTCGATGCTGAGCTGTTTAGCTTTATCAAGCTGGCCGATCATTTCGATAAGGTAATGGGAATCAAAGTTTTTGTGCCTACCGAACATCAGTTTGAAGAAAGACACAAAGCCAACTTGGATGAATTTGGAAAGAAACACGGCATTAAAGTTCCTTACAGCAAAATGATTTTTAGCACGGCTGAAATTCCAATGCTGAAAGAAAAGTTCACTTATCCTTTGGTGGTTAAAGGAAAATTCTACGATGCATCCATTGCATATACTCCAGAACAAGCAGCGAATTATTTCAATAAAATTTCTGCGAAGTGGGGATTGCCAATTATCATTCAGCAGTTTGTTCACGGACAAGAAGTAAACGTTACTGCACTGGGCGATGGAAAAGGAACTACAATTGGTGCTGTGGCAATGCGCAAAACTTATATCACCGATAAAGGAAAAGCGTGGGCAGGTATTTCTATAAGCGATGATAATTTAATGAAGATGACCACCAAAATGATGAAGTCAACCAAATGGCGTGGCGGATTAGAATTGGAAATTATCAAAACCAATGAAGACGATTATTACTTGTTGGAAATCAATCCGCGTTTTCCTGCTTGGGTTTATTTGGCGGTGGGTTGCGGACAAAATCATCCTGATGCGCTAATGCGTTTGGCGATGGGTGAAGATGTAAAACCATTCAAGAAATATGATGTTGGAAAAATGTTTATTCGCTATGCTTACGATATGATTGTTGGCTTAGATGAATTCGAGAAAATAAGCACATTGGGTGAGTTATAAAAAAATTAAAATACTACTATTATGAAAAAGCAACAATATGAACGTCCGGTAATCACTCGCTTAAACACAGGTGTTACCAATAAATTCGGGACAAGAACAGAATACGCGCCAGTAACACATGTTGATGGAGTAGCGGTAAAAGAATTGATTGCAAAATTTGGTTCGCCATTGTTTGTGATATCAGAAAAAACAATTCGCAAAACTTTTAAAGATGCCAATCGCGCTTTCACCACACGTTATCCAAAGGTGCAATTTGCTTGGTCGTACAAAACAAATTACATCAATGCAGTGTGTAATGTTTTTCATCAAGAAGGATCATGGGCCGAGGTGGTTTCTGGTTTCGAATACCACAAAGCATTGAAAAATAAAGTGCCGGGCAATAAAATTATATTTAACGGTCCGGATAAAACAGAGGCAGATTTACGCCTCGCTATTGAAAACAATTCATTGATTCATATCGACCATTTAGATGAGCTCTATTTGATTAAAGAGTTGGCAATGGAGTTGAACCAAAGACCACGCGTTGCCATTCGTGTAAACATGGATACGGGAGTTTATCCAATTTGGGATAGATTCGGTTTTAACTATGAAAACGGACAAGCTTGGGATGCTATCAATAAAATTATGTTGAACGATAAGATGGATTTGGTGGGCTTGCATGCGCACATAGGAACTTTCATGTTGTCGCCAAACGCTTATGCTATCGCTGCTTCTAAATTATCTGATTTGGCTTTGGGCATTAAGAAAAAATACAAAAAGAATATTCAGTATTTAGATTTAGGTGGAGGCTTTGCATCGAAAAATACATTGAAAGGATCATATCTTCAAGGAGTAGATACGTCGCCAACTTTTGATCAATATGCTGAGGCAATTTCAACTGCGATTTTAAATGCAGGCTTTGTAGAAAATGAATTGCCATTGTTGATTTTAGAGGCGGGAAGATCATTGATTGACGAAGCAGGTTCGTTGTTGGGTTCTGTAATTTCAAACAAAAGATTAAGTGACGGAAGACGCGCTACTATTATGGATTTCGGAGTGAACATTTTATTTACTTCATTCTGGTACGA